>JAHHSP010000024.1 GCA_020025115.1 Collinsella sp.
GCAACCGCGCGCCTTCAATAAGCGCACACGGATAGAGCTTGATCTCGTCGGGCTGAAACGGCAGGCCGCGCACAAGGCGCAGGTAGTCGGCCTTATCCCGTTCCGGCGTAGAGCCCATCAGGTTAACCATCGCATGCGCATGGATCTTGAACCCGAACACGCGCAGCAGCTCGAACGCCCTCCCAATCTGGGAGACTTCGATACCGCGATCGTTCGCATCCAGAACGGACTGATCGAGGGACTGAATGCCCATCTGCACCTTCGTGCATCCAAGGCGGCGGATCATCGCGAGCGCGTCGGGCGTGATGGCATCCGGCCGCGTTTCCACCACAAGTCCAACCACCCGGCAGCGGGCGGTCTCATTCTCGCGCTGCAACCGCTCGAGCTCGTCGAACGTGGCAACCTGCTCGGTTGCCACGGCACGCCAGGGAGATCCGGCACCGTAAACCTCGGAAAACGCCTGATTGTAAGAGCACGCATGCCTGTCCAGCCGGCACTGGGCATCTTCCGCCGCTCGATGGAACCCTGCCCCATCTTGGGGAAATCCGAGCGTCCGGTACAACTCGCCCCGCTCCTCGACACTCAAGCGGGAAAGCGCGCGAGGCCGCCCATCGTCCGACGGGCGAGCGGCAAAGCCGTTCGGCCCATCTGCGGCGGGCTCGAACTCATTCAACGCGCGGAACAGCTCCGCGATGAACCACACCTGATAACCCCGCGGATAGTCGCTCCAGGTTCCCCCAAGCACGATGAGTTCGATCTTGTCGATGGCATGACCCATCTGGTTGAGCGCGGTCAGGCGCGATGTGACCTGCAAATACGGATCGAACCAGTTTTGCTCGGCACGTTCGCACGCGGGCTCGTTATGCAGATAGCTCTTGGGCATGCGGATATCGTTCGGGCAGAACAGGCAATCCCCGCCGCACGGCCAAGGTTTGGTGATGACCGTGATGGTCGCCACGCCCGAAGCGCTACGGCGCGGCTTCATGCGCAAAACGGCGAGGAGCTGCTTTTCGAGCTCGGGAGTCACGCCCCATGACTCCCAACGAGCGCGGTCCTCGCCCTTCACCTGCTGGTAGAACGGCAGCAGGCGGCGCTTGGCAAACGCGCGCTTGTCTGTGCCGGAGCGCCGCGCAGCGGCGTGCCCCATCTTGAGCAAGGTGCGGTCGTCCACGTTCCGGCCGGCGCGCAGTTCTTCGAGTATGTCGAGAATGATCTGTTCCATGGGCCCATTGTATATGAGCCACGCGCCGCCGCCTCAATGGATGAGGGCCGGGCCGCGGTATCGTCCATGCATTCCGCTCTACAATAGCCGTAACGATATGGCCGTCTTTTTGCCGGGAGCCCCATGGACCTCACCACTGCGCACGAGCTCGTCGAGCTCAACAACTGCTTTTACGCCGAGCACGCGGCGTCTTTCTCCGCTACGCGAAGCGCGCCGTGGGAGGGATGGAACCGCGCGGTCGAACTCTTGACGCAACTCGACTGGGCTTGCGCGTGCGAGGCCAACGGCCACCATTCGCCGCTCGTACTCGACCTCGCCTGCGGCAATATGCGCTTCGAACGGTTCCTCCTAAGTGCCTTTCCCGGCCTCGACCTTCGATTCCACGCGATCGATGCCTGCCCCGATCTGGCAAAAGACGCTTCTCAGATTCCCGGTGCGACCTTTTTCAAGATGGATGTCCTCGGGAGCCTTCTCGATGTCTGGACCCGCCTCGGCGCCCTTGGGAATACCGCCCCGAACCGCCACCTCGCCGGCGCCGGTATCCCCGAGTGCGATATGGCCGTGTGCTTTGGCTTCATGCATCATGTTCCGAGCGCTGCCTTACGGGCGGCCGTGCTCGACGAGCTCGTCGATCGCACTGCGCGCGGCGGGATTGCGATCATTTCATTTTGGCAGTTCATGCACGATGAGAGGCTGGCACGCAAGGCGCGCGCGGCCGATTCCGCCGTCCGTGGGTCCACGTCGGGCAACACGTTTCCGCTCGACGAGAACGACCACTTCCTCGGCTGGCAGTCCAACCCCTCCCCCTTGCGCTACTGTCACCATTTTGATGAATCGGAAATCGACGAGCTTGTAGCATCTGTGGGAACACGTGCCCGCGAGGTCGCGCGCTACTCCGCAGACGGAGGCTCTGGTACCCTCAATCGGTACCTGCTGCTCGAGCGGATCGCATAATCGACCTGCACCCGCCCGCAAGCGCCAACCCCATCCGAAAGGCCCCCATGCACGCACGTATGCCCAAAAATTTCGTCCTCGACCAGCGCATCGAGCGCGCGTCCGACGCCATCGAAACCGGCGCCGCGGCGTACCGGGGCCACTGGGCCGAGGCGTGTTGTCCGCTCATCCCGGGCGGCGCCGAACGCTTTGATCATGTGCATCTCGACCTGGGCTGCGGCAAGGGCGCCTACGTGGCCGCCATGGCGCAGCGCCACCCCGACACTCTGTTCATCGGCATGGACAGCGAGCCGGTGTGCGTTGTGCATGCAGCCCAGCTGGTTCTCGATTTGGGCCTCAAAAACGCGCTGGTCATCCCCGGTGATGCTGCAAACCTCGCCGAAATCTTCGCACCAGCAGAGCTCTCGAGCATATCCATCAACTTCCCCACGCCTCATCCCAAACGACGCCATGCGCGCCTTCGCGTAACCACGGCCGAGCATCTCGACGGATATCGACCGCTCATTGCCCAGGGCGGCGTACTTGCGCTTCGCACGGACAGCCTGCCGCTGTACGAGTATTCGTTACCGCAGTTCAAAGCCATTGGATGGGATGTGGTATGCGCCACGCACGACGATCGCGCCACCCATCCCGAGCAATCCATCACCGAGTACGAGCAACGTCTCACCGAGCAGGGCGCGACCGTACATGCGGTCTACGCGCGGCCTGCGGGTAGACCCGCCACGCCCGAGCAACTCCAATCCGCGCTCGAACTCCCGCAAAGTCTTATCGACTACCTTCCCGATGACCTTTTTGCCGGAGACTACATCCCCTATGGCATGAGCTATGCCGTGGACAATCTCCGCAACCGCCGCCAACACCTCGCAGCGCGGCGGAATGCATAAATCCATTACCCATTGAGTCGTTCCTGCATATCTTTTTCTCATTTCCCAAATCATGAGCGTACGTTTTCCCGATGATGGTCAAAATACCCTGATTGTGCGGCGAACCTTTACGTGCCGACCAATAAATGCCCAGGATTCGATCGTCCGGCCGCTACCGCACCGACGCCGAAGAAGCGGACCGATCGACGAGCGATGCCAAAGCCCCAGGATTATCTTCGCAGATGAGATATACATGCCTCCCGACGGGCCTCGCTCGGCGCACTATCAGGGTATTTTGACCACTTTCGCGCTTATGTGTATTTAGAAACCCCCTTTTTGCAGCCTAGATATACCTTTTTAACCCCGCGACTCGCAAGCATCCGTCGCACGGGGCCCCAAACGCGACGCCGGCACGCCGCATTCGGTCATAATAGGCACGACAGCATCGACGAAACGGAACGCACATGTCTGACGCGACCAACACCACCGACCCCTTTACCCACGGCTCCTTGGGCTCGATGGCGCCCAGCTGGTGGGAGCCGGAGCCCAATGAAGCCGAGCAGGCCTCGGGACCCGAGCCATGGATGACACCTGAAGAGGCATACGAACGTTTCATGGAATGGGTCTCCTCTCGCGGCATCGAACCCTGGGAACACCAGGAGGATGCACTGTTCTCCCTGGCCACAGGCAGTAACGTAATCTTGGGAACGCCAACGGGTTCGGGCAAGTCGCTCGTCGCGCTCGGCATGATGTTCATGGCCATGGCCAGCGGACAGCGCGCATACTACACGGCGCCCATCAAGGCCCTCGTATCCGAGAAGTTCTTCTACCTGGTCGATATCCTCGGTCGGGACAATGTGGGCATGATCACCGGAGATTCACGCATCAACACCAGCGCCCCCGTCATCTGCTGCACCGCAGAGATCCTCGCCAACCAAGCGCTGCGCGAAGGTGAGGACACCGATGTGGGCTGCGTCGCCATGGACGAATTCCACTTCTTCTCCGACCCCGACCGTGGCTGGGCCTGGCAGGTCCCGCTGCTCACATTGCCTCACACGCAGTTCCTGCTCATGAGCGCCACCTTGGGCGACATGGCCGCCATCGGCGGCACCCTCACCCGCACCACCGGCCGTGACTTGGAGCTCATCGCCGACGCTCCGCGCCCGGTGCCCCTCTCTTACGAATACGTGAAGACCTCGCTTGAGGGAACGGTCGAACTCGCGCTGAGGCAGGGCGACTCACCGCTGTACATCGTGCACTTCTCCCAGGACGCGGCCCTGCAATCCGCCCGCGCACTGGCAAGCTATGGCGTCGCCAGCAAGGAGCAACGCGAGGCGATCAAAGAAGCCATCAAGGGAGGGCGCTTCACCACGGCGTTCGGCAAGACGCTCAAGCACCTCATCTCAAGCGGCGTGGGCCTGCACCACGCCGGCATGCTGCCGCGCTACCGTCTGCTCGTCGAGAAACTCGCGCAACAGGGCCTGCTTCCCGTGATCTGCGGCACCGACACGCTCGGCGTGGGCATCAATGTCCCCATCCACACCGTTCTGCTCACCGGCCTCACAAAATTCGACGGCTACAAGCAGCGTCGCCTGCGATCGCGCGAGTTTCACCAGATAGCCGGACGTGCGGGCCGCTCGGGCTTTGACACCGAGGGCGTGGTCATCGCCGAGGCCCCCGAGTTCGAGATCGAGAACCACAAAGCCGAGCTCAAAGCCATGGGCGACCCCAAAAAGATGAAGAAGCTCAAGAAAAAGCGCCCACCGGAGGGCTTCGTCACCTGGAACGAGGACACCTTCACCCGTTTGATCGAAAGTGAGCCCGAAACCCTCAGGCCCCGTCTGCGGATCACGCACTCCATGGTGCTCGCAGAGGTGGAACAGGGCGGCGACGCATGGGGGCGCGTGTTGGCTCTCATCGACGCGTCGCTTCAAACCCCCGAAGAGAAAGCCAAGCTGAAAGGGCGTGCCGCCGAGATCTTCGCCACGCTCATCGACGCCGGAGTCGTGGTTCGCGAAGCCGTTGATGCCGATGGCCGCAACGCCGGTTCGATTCCGACGGTCTCGCTCACCGAGGCCCCCGGGAACCTGGATGAGCTCAGGGCCCTCGACACCGAAAACGACGAAGAGGTCGCCCGGACGGGCACAGCGCCGGAACATCCGCTTGACGGGCCTGCCTCGTATTTCCTCACAGTCGACCTGCCCGAAGACTTTGCCCTCGACCAACCGCTCTCCCCGTTCCTGCTCGCGGCGCTCGAACTGCTCGACCCGGAAAGCCCCACGTACACGCTCGACCTCATCTCCATGGTCGAGGCGACGCTCGAGGACCCCAAGCAGATCCTGCGGGCGCAGGAACGCCGAGCGCGCGATGCGGCGATGAACGCCATGAAGGCGGAGGGCGTCGACTTTGAGGAGCGCCTCGATCGCTTGCAGGACGTCACCTACCCCAAGCCGCTTGAGGAGATGCTCGACGTTGCCTTTGCCACGTACTGCGCGCAGGTCCCATGGGCAAACGACTATGAGCTCAGCCCCAAATCGGTCCTGCGAGACATGCTCGAAACCGGCTGCGACTTCAAGAGCTACATCGCGCAGTACAAAATCGCTCGCTGCGAGGGCATCCTGCTGCGCTACCTCACCGAGGCATACCGTTCGCTCGACCGCACCGTGCCGGTGGAGCGCCGTACCGAGGAGCTCGGCGATATCGTGTCCTGGCTGGGGCTCGTGGTGCGCTCTGTCGATTCGAGCCTCGTGGACGAGTGGGCCAACGCGGGCCTGGACCCGGGCGCGGCACCCGTTAAGCACGGCGACGAGGTGGTTGCCGACCGTCGCGGCATGACGCTCATGGTGCGCAACACCTTGTTCCAACGCGTGCGACTTGCCGCCCTCGACCGTGCCGACGCCCTCGGGGACCTCGACGTCGACTGGGGTTTTGGCGAGGGCCGCTGGGCACGCGTGCTCGATGCGTTCTACGAAGCACACGAGGACCTGCTCACCGATGCCGACGCGCGGTCGGCCGCGTTCCTCGAAATCGACGAGTCGGACGAGCGGACCGATCATGTCTGGCACGCACA
The DNA here is from genome assembly GCA_020025115.1 of Collinsella sp. Taxonomy (GTDB): domain Bacteria; phylum Actinomycetota; class Coriobacteriia; order Coriobacteriales; family Coriobacteriaceae; genus Collinsella. The sequence continues at coordinate 6,110 of JAHHSP010000024.1, forward strand.
CCAGGTGTTCCATGATTCGGATGGCGACCACGACTTCGGCATCATGGCCGATGTCGACCTGGATGCAACGCAAGACGGCGACGGCATCGTCTTCAAAAACTACCGTGCCGGCGCGATCGAGGACCTCGTTCGCTAGCCTTCGGCATCCCATCGACCCCATCCCGCGCATCGCCGGTCCGATCTTGTCGGCCGGCGATGCGCGGCATCATGCGCGGCATCATGCGCGGCATTAAGTCATTTTTAACCTCCCGTTAAGCACCATGACCAACCTGTCATACAGGCGTCACGAGGGCGTATGGGGCTCTCCTCATCATGGATGGCATAGCGACCATCCAAGGAGTTGAGCCATGAGCGCACATGAGAGAAATGACGGACGACCCCCTCTTAGGGAGTTTGACGGGCCCCTTGAGGACGGTAGGTTTCGAACCGATCGCGAGACGCGGCAACGACGCATCATCGCCCCGCAACAGGCTGGCGCGGGGCGGCGGAGGCCCGTCGTCGCCGACCGACGATCAATCACGGTGCAGCGGACACGACGGCCCGCATCGTGCATAGGGAAGTTGGTGTTCATCGGCATCGCAATCGCCTCCATTCTCACCGTCCAATCGCTCACGAGGCAGGCAGCCGGGATTGGGCGAGGGGGCGTGCCGCCCCGAGAGCGAGCAGCCCATTCGACACCCGCGCATGCCTGGCGCAAGGGAGAGGTGCCATTCCTATACCAAATCGATCCCCAATGGTCCGATGAACCCTACGCGGGAGGAAATATCCTCGAAAACGGATGTGGCCCCACGTGCCTCTCCATGGTTTACGTGTCTCTCACGGGAAAGACGGACCTCGATCCCGCCGCGATGGCGCGCTTCAGCGAACAAAACGGCTTCACCGTCGACGGCATGACGGCCTGGGCGCTGATGACAGACGGCGCGGCGATGCTCGGCCTTCACAGCTCCGAGCTGCCCGCAAGCGCCGCCGAGGTCCGCGCTGCGCTCGAGGCGGGGCGCCCAGTCATATGCAGCGTGCGGCCCGGCGACTTCACCACCACGGGGCATTTCATCGTGCTCGCCGGCCTCACCAAGGACGGGCAGGTCATGGTACGGGACCCAAACAGCGCCGGCAACGGGGACCATCCCTGGGACCTCGACCGGATTCTCGACCAGTGTGCCAACCTGTGGAGCTTCACCGAGTAACGCCCCTGGGCAACACCGTTGCCGCCTCCCATCTGAGCGCCAGATTCCCGCGTGCTCGATCCGGCGATCGCCGTTTTCATGCGCGTTTTGCACAAACGCGCTACCATGGGCCCATCAACCCCGTCGCGACATATCGCACAGAAAGGTGGCACCGCACATGAAGCTCGCAGTTCCCTCCGTAGGCGAAGGCGGCCTCGATGCCCAGCGCTCCGCTCACTTCGGTCACGCCGACTGCTTCACGATCCTGAACGTCGAGAACGGCACGGTATCCCTCGAGGGCACCATCGCCAATCCCCCGCACGAGGAGGGTGGCTGCATGCGGCCCGTGGGCATCCTCGCCGACGCAGGCATCGACGCCATTGTTGCCGTGGGCATGGGCATGCGCCCCATGCAGGGCTTTGCAGCAGCGGGCATCACCGTTCTGCACGATGCCGAATCCCCCACTGTGGCAGCCGCCGCCGAGCGCGTGGCCGCCGGCCAGCTCGAAGCCATGGGACCTGAGCACGCCTGCCACCACTAAAACCCGCGGCAGCACACCGCCCACGCCAAAGGCGTCGTTCGCCTCCATGTGCGGACAACGCCTTTGCCCATTCCGGGCTTTTAGGCCCAGCCCATCATCACGGCAAAAAACGCGCTGCCGAAAAGCGCCACGACCATGGCGACAAGCCCATAGATGGTTTCACGCAGAATGCCCCATCGAGCGAACAGGGGGTATTTCTCCCGCAATCTCCGGCGATCAAGCAGGAGATACGCTCCGATGATGAGAAGCGAATCGATGCACAGGACGTTCTGCGCAAACAAATACCCTATCGGCCTTCCCACGTCTTTGGGCAGGGGGTTGAAGATCGTCTCGACGCTCATCCATAGCATCATGGCGAGCATGATGAGGACCGCGATGTTCCACGCGCGCCCCGCCCACAATGGGATCAGCGCAAGCGGGTTCCATTTTCTCAGTGCCGGCAGTATAGAGCTCAGCGAGCGGGCATGCGTGGCTGCTCCCGCCACGTGCTTCGAGGCAGTGGGCCCGATTTTGGCCACGGCCGCAATCGCCGCGCCAAAATCCGCCGCCGAGGCATGGCGATCGGCGGGGTCGAACGCACACGCCGATCCTATGACCTGCGCCCACGCATTGCTGATGCCCTTCTCTCTGCACTCGGCAGCCCCACAGGTATTTGGAGGCTGCTCGCCCGTCAGGCAGAAATACAACATCTTGCCCAGCGCATATACATCGGTTCGCTCGTCGGTCTGGCCAAAGCCGAACTGCTCGGGCGGGGCATAACAGCGCGTAAGAAAATGAGTGGTGTCGCTCAACGCATCTGGATGCCACATCCGGGCACTTCCAAAGTCGATGACGACAGCCTTACCATCGCGCATGATAACGTTCGACGGCTTGAGGTCGCGATGTATCAGGGGGCTCGGAAGAGCCGTGTGGAGCTCTTCGACCGCCCGGCTCAGCGGGGGCAGCACGAGCATCGCCAAATGCTCTCCCGCACCGATCGCCCTTTGCAGCTCGTCGACCGTGCAGCCAACGACATGCTCCATCACCACCGTCAACGTGCCGCCATTGCGAGCGCACTCGACCAATCGCGGCACACACGCCAGGCTCACGCCCTGCTCTTGAGCGTGCCACAGCTCCTCATATGCCGTTCCGGCGCCAGAAGCGACATCGATGACCTTGCGGACGTACCCGCCGAAGGCCCCCTCCCTCGGACGGCCTCGCACCAGTTCCGTCGTCTCAAATTCGGACTGCTTAAGCACCCGCTCGACATGCCAGGTCGTCGCCTCGACAGACTGAGACAGGAACGCCTCGAGCTCATGCCGGAACGTCTCGTCCCCCGAGCTCGAGGCATTGGCCGCAGATATGTCGCCGGAATTCTTCATGACCTGCATCATACCAGCGCGTGCGGACAATTAGCAGACGGTCTCCTCGCCAAGGCGATAGAGCTCCTCGTTGACCTTCTGCAAGCTGCACCCTTGGTCGATGCAGAAGATGACGATCGCATCGCGGCGACATTTCGGATTGAGCGAGCTCACCCCTGCCGCGCGAAGCGCTCGATTCGTTTCGCGCAGCGTCAACGCCATGGCGAATGCGATTTGAAGCACCTTGTCGCGCGAAGGGTTGCGAGCGCCGGTGAAAATCTGATAGCCGAACGTCTCATTCAGGTCGGCCATGCGGACCACACGCGAACGCTTGAGATTCTTCTTCTCGAGCATGCGGCACAAGAACTCCGAGAGCGTCTCAGCGGAAAAGTCGTGACCTCCGATGAAGTCATCGAGAGACGGAGCCTCTATCAGCTCCTGCAGCACCTGCTCTGTCAAACGCTCTGTCATAACGCACGCTCCCCATCACGCACAAACGTATGGCCACCTATCGTGGGCACAAAAATCGACTGGCCCGAAAAGCTCACACTCACCTGCATCCGACGCCTCGAACCCGCATCATGATAGATTCGCGACCGCGTAATCCGCCTCCTCCTGCGTAAACTGCTCACCATATTCGGACGTGAGCTGATCCCTGATCGCCTCCGGTGACATGCTCATTTCATCCTGATATGTCTGAGCCTTTGCCAACGCATTCGCATTGTAATCTGCCTGCAAATTATCGATTGCATACTGGGCGGCCTCCGGAGAAAACTGCTCGCCATATTCGGACGTGAGCTGGTCGTAAATCCCCTGCTTGGACATATGCATCATCTCAGAGTACGTCCCGGCCTTTTTCAAAGCCGATCGATACTCCGCTGGAACATCGGGCTCAGTCTCGGCCTCCTGGACCTGCTGAGTCTGCGATTTCTGCGAGGAACCGCCCTCTGCGGGCTCGTCGGCTCCGCCCGAGCCAAATGAGCCGACAGCGACCAAAACGACGAATCCCACGAGAACGATCTTCCAAATCGACTTCCCGCCCTTTGCCATACCTTTCTCCTTCCAAGAACAAAATCGCCGGACAATGCCGGCCCTCGACCCCATTATTGGAAAGCGCCCCCTGGGTTTCATTAGCTCGCAGCTAATGAAATATCCCTCACTCCACCCCTCGAGCGCAGGGACGCAGCGTCCATCGGGCAAAGGCGCGGCGGTCACCGGGCATAAGCGCCCCCTGCAGCGACATGAGGCCCTCGTCCCGCAATGCCAAACACGCCTTTCGAACCCATGCTCTTTCGGCTGCGCTCGCAATGCGTCGATCTCTCCCCATTCAAATATCGACATTGGTCAATGTGTTATTATATTGACCAATGTCGATATAGGGTTACAGCAGGTAACTATAGGAGATTTGGGATATGGGCAAACCAGTCGTGGCATTCGTCTGCACTCACAACGCCTGCCGGAGCCAAATCGCGGAGGCAATGGCGCACCAGTTTGCAAGCGACGTCATGCTCGCCCATTCCGCGGGAACACGGCCGGCGAAGAACGTCAACCCGGACGCCGCGCGCCTGCTGGCAAGCGAATACGGATCCGACGTCGCATCGCTCGAGCCCAAATCCCTGTCGCATCTGCCGAATGTCGATATCCTCATCACCATGGGATGCGGCGTTGAATGCCCCTCCCTGCCGGCGATGTATCACGAGGACTGGGGGCTCGAAGATCCCACCGGTAAGGGCGATGATGCGCTGCTGCGAACGATGCATGTCATCCAGCAGCTGATCATCGGGCTTAGGGCGCGCATCGTCGCCGGGGAATTCGACCGCGAGCGACTCGCATCGAACCTCAAGGCGCTGGGGGACTCCAACCGCCTCCGCATCATCGAGCTGCTTTGGGATGGATGTGAGCGATGCGCCCGCGACTTGCTCTCCGAACTCGAAATCACCCAGCCCACGCTCTCCCACCACATGGCGGCACTGCGCGATGCGGGAATCGTCCGTTCGCGCAAAGACGGTCGTTGGACGCATTACCAGCTCGATCATGATGTCCTCGACGCCATCGCCGCGCTGCTCGGGCAAAGCATCACCTACCATGCCTCCGAGCCCGAAGCGGACAGCCCCCGCTCCTAGCGCCCCATCGCCTGTAAAACCGGCTTCCAACCCATCCGACGAAAGGCCCTCGATGCCCCGCGATGCCAATCACCCCGAACAAGAACTCGCCCAGCGTGCCATCCCCTGCATCTTGGCAATCCCCATAGGCATCGCTTCCGGAACAGTGTGCGCGCTTTTCGGGAGGGTTCTGCTCGCCGTAGGCGCACTGAGGGATGCGCACCTTCTCGTCCTCGCACCGTTTCTCCCCCTGGCGGGTCTGCTCATAACGTGGCTGTATCGACGATTCGGCAAAGAAGCGGCTCGAGGCATCTCCCTCATCTTCGACGTCGGGCACGGCGCAGAGGAAAAGATCCCCCTGCGGCTTGTCCCGCTCTCCATGGCAACGACCTGGCTCACGCATCTGTTTGGGGGAAGCGCGGGACGCGAGGGCGTGGCGGTTCAGATGGGCGCCACCATCTCCCATTGGGTGGGATCCCATGCACATCCCAGGCTCGACGAGGCCCACGACGGCTCCTATGCGGTCATAGGCATGGCCGCCGGATTTTCGGGGCTGTTCCACACCCCCATCGCGGCCACGCTCTTCGCGGTGGAGGTGCTCGAGGCGGGCAAGCTGCGGTACCGCATGCTCATGCCGTCCCTCATCGGAGCGCTCTGTGCGAGCCGGGCGTCGAGCGCCTTGGGGCTCGAGGCGTTTCACGCAGTCGTCCCGGCGCTCGATCACGCAGGAGCCGAGCTCATCCTCAAGGTGATGGTTCTGGGGGGAATCTTCGGGCTGGTCGGGGCCACCTTTGCCACGTTGCTCGACTGGGCGAAGAAGGAGGCAGCGGCCCGAATTCCAGATCCATATGCGCGCATCGCCCTCATGGGGGCAGCGGTCTCCCTCCTCGTGATCGCGCTCTTCCACGGCAGATATGCCGGACTCGGCACCAACCTCATCTCCGACAGCCTCGGGGGCAACCCGGTCCACGCCTACGACTGGGCCCTCAAACTGCTTCTGACCGTCTCAACGCTCGCAGCGGGGTATCAAGGCGGCGAGGTGACGCCCCTGTTCGCGATCGGGGCGAGCCTGGGCGCCGTGCTCGCCGTTCCCTTCGGGCTCGATCCGGTTCTTGTCGCGGCGCTCGGATATGCCGCTGTCTTCGGTGGGGCGACCAACACGCTATTGGCCCCGGTATTCATCGGTTGCGAGGTATTCGGCGCGGCATCGTTGCCGCTCTTCTTCATCGCGTGCACAGCGGCCAAGTTCTGCAATTTCAACAAGAGCATCTACGCGGGGCAACGCGTGACCGACTAGATGCGGCGGGCGCGATCCGGACCTTCGGCGGGCAGGCACGCGCTCGCATCGCGCTTCTTTACGTAGATATCGAAATCGCAAAACGCGGCGCCACCGCCCATATATTGCGTGCGATTCCAGCACAGATTCGGATGCAGGCCCTCGTTTCCCGCATCGTCCGTATGGCAGAAGCACTGCGTGAGTTCAGGGCACCCATATTTTTCGCACGTGTCCAAGAACAGGCATTTCCTCATATCGAACTTGCAGCGAGTCATTCCAGTCCGGTAAAAGTCGGCCTCAAAACCAGCTTTCGTTCCGAACTGCCGCTTTGCAACCCATCGGAATATCAGCGGGTACAGCTTGTAAAACCCTGAATAACCCAGTATTTTCCCGGTGGCTTCCGCGCTTCTTGCGGCACGTTCGCTCCAGAGCTCGTCCATGAACGCCAATGCGTCCCGCTGGGAGACCCCGTTTTTTTGCAGCGCCTCATACCAGCCGATGCATGGGAACAGATTGTTCGTGTAATGTACCCGCTTTGCCCGACAGGCGTGCGCGTTTTCCCGGCACAGCTCCCGCAGTCGCGTCGCCGCGTCGGCGGCGGCCTTTTCGGACATCTCCCCGCCCCATCGCGCTTCCACCGCCGCGGAGATCTCGGCCATGACCGTATTTCGCATCATGTCTCACCCCCTCCGTCAAACCGGGCATACGCTCCGTACGGGCACCCGTCGGAAAGGCTTTCCACCTCTTGTACCGGAGGCCCCGCACTCGAAAACCGCCCAGATCGCGTGCCCGAATGCGGGGAAGGGTTCCGCCCGAACGGGGCGAAACCCTTCCCTCAAGCCGTGAATACACGGGCCTTATGCCGAAAAACACCACACGTCGCGGTTGTCCCGACTACTCGAACTCGATGGTCCCGCAGGGCTTCGGGGTGAGGTCGTACAGGACGCGGCAGATGCCGTCGACCTCGGAGGCAATGCGGTCGCCGATCTTCTTGAGGAGCGCCCAATCGAGCT
>JAHHSP010000025.1 GCA_020025115.1 Collinsella sp.
AACAGCCAGCCCCTCGTCAAAAAGCCCCTCTTCAACCCCGAGGGCGACCTCGACGTGCGCAACCGCCGCATGATCGGCGGAAACACCACGAACCTCAACGACTTCAACAACCTGAAGTACCCCTGGGTGTCCAGCTGGTACCGCCAATCCATGAACAACTTCTGGATCCCGGAGGAGATCAACCTCACCCAAGACGTCAAGGATTACCCGCGCCTGAGCGACGCCGAGCGCGCTGCGTACGACAAGATCCTCTCCTTCCTGGTGTTCCTCGACTCTCTACAGTCGGCCAACTTGCCCAATATCGCCGAGTACATCACCGCCAACGAGGTGAACCTCTGCCTGTCCATCCAGGCGTTCCAGGAAAGCGTGCACTCGCAGGGCTATTCGTACATGCTCGACACGATTTGCGACCCGGCCAAGCGCAACGAGATCCTCTACCAGTGGAAGACCGACGAGCACCTGCTCGCACGCAACACGTTCATCGGCGATCTGTACAACGAGTTTCGAGAACGCCGCGATGCCCGCACGTTCCTACGCGTCCTCATGGCGAACTTCATCCTCGAGGGCGTGTACTTCTACTCCGGCTTCATGTTCTTCTACAACCTCGCGCGCATGGGCAAGATGCCCGGCAGCGCGCAGGAGATTCGCTACATCAACCGCGACGAGAACACGCACCTATGGCTGTTCCGAAGCATCATCCTGGAACTGCGAGAAGAGGAGCCGCAGCTGTTCTCCGACGAGAACACGGCGATGCTGCGCGAGATGCTCGAGGAAGGGGTGCACCAGGAAATCGCCTGGGGCCGATACGTGCTGGGAGACGCGATTCCCGGCCTCACGGGAGATATGGTTGAAGGTTATATCAAATATCTGGGCAACCTGCGTTGGAGCTCGCTGGGATTCGGCCAGCTCTACGAGGGGTATCGCACCGAGCCCGCCGACATGGCATGGGTGGGCCAATACTCGAACGCCAACATGGTGAAGACCGACTTCTTCGAAGCAAGGAGCACCGCATACGCCAAGAGCACCGCCCTGGTGGACGACCTGTAGGACACGCCTCCCAGCCGGATCGACGGCCTCAGCGAGGCCATGCCCGCCTCGGCCGCGTTCAGCCCAAGTCGCGCACAGACCCCAAACGCGAATGGGCGCTCAAAACGAAAACGGCTCGGATGCGTGGCACCCGAGCCGTTTTTGGGCTGTCATGAGTTTCGGGGCCCGATGTCCCCCTAGAGCTCCTCGACGTCCTGAGATTCTGCCATCTCGTCACGCGAGCCGGTATGGAACGCGGCGGCAAGGGCGCCGAGGCCCATCAGGGCAACCGTGGCGAAGCCATTGGGATCGCCGGTCTGCGGGAGTTTTCCGGCGACGGGCTTGCTGGAGCCGGAACCCGAAGCGGCGGAGTTGCCGTTGGGGGAATTCGAACCGCCGGCAGAGCCCGCACTGCCGCCGGTGATCTCCTCGTCGCCGGAACCGCCAGCGGGCTTCCAATCAGGGTCGACCAGGCGCGCCGTGAGCGAATTCTGTCGGTCCCCGTGCTGGTTCTCATCATGCGTGAGGGAATACAGGGCACCGTGGGCAAGCTCGGCAAGCTCGGGAATGCTGGGGATCATGTTGCCGGGGGTCTCGCCGATCAGGCCGAAGACCGCGCCGAGATCACCGATGGCGCCGAGGGCGATGTCGATCATGAAGCTGCCCATCTCCTTGACCAGCAGATCGGAGAGCTTGATCTCGATCGTGGCCAGCAGCGCGCTGATCTTACCCAAGGCCGTCTCGTCGTTGATGGTCGCACGCAAGAGGCTGGTAAGCGAACCGTCCGCCACGGGGTTGCCCTCGGCATCGTCGCCGGTGAGCTTGATATTGGCGATCGCGGCCTCCATCGGCGCAGGGCAATCCTCGTCCCCGCGCAAGTGATCGCCGTAGGCGAACTTGATGAGGTCGAACAGGCTTTTACCATCTGCGACGCCCTGATTGACAAGGGTCTCGACCAGGGTGCGCAGCAAATCGAGAACCTGATCCTTGCCGTCGGAGACCAACAGGGCGTCGAGGCCACTGTAGACGGGAACGAGGAACTTGGACAAAGACTCCGCGGTGATGTAATAGGACCAGCCGGCGGCAGCGGCCGCCATGGGTTCGCTCTCCAGGGCGCTCTGAACAGCGGCCATGGTGTTAGTGCCGAGCGCGAGCACATAAGGCTCCGCGCCCGCCTTCGCCTCAACCTTCTGCAGCATGATGCGGCGGCTATCGGAATTCGACCAAATACCGGCCGTCCCGATGATGGGGAGCTCGATGATGATCGCCTCATCGACGTTCTGCGGCAACATGCCGAAGATAGCTCCGAACAGCGTGCCGTCAAGCGCGGCGGCGGTGCCGTCGCCGATGCCGAGGCCCCCGGCGAGCTGGGCCAGAAGCGGCTTCGAGCCGCCCTCATCGTGCGCCTGGTCGAGCATGGGCGCAACCAGGGCGTCGGCGATCATGGTCTTTACCACGTCGACCGTGAGCAGGCGCTCGTGACCGTACTCCTCGATGTTGGGGATACGGGTGACGGAGCCGCTATCGAAATCGACGTAATCGACGGAGCCCAGGGGGTGGCTATCGAGCGCAAGCGTGGCCTTGACGTTCGCGGTGCCCTTTTCGCGCTCCCAACCGAGCGTCGCGAAGCGGATGTCGCTCGGATAGGTCACGGTGGCGCAGGTCTCGATGTCGAAGAGGGTGTTGCCCTTCTCAGTGGTGATGCTGGCGATGTCGTTGGCGTGCATATGGCCGGTGAACACCGCGGAGACCCCGGCGTCGGCGTAACGGCGCTGGCACTCCTCGTAGTTGTCGACCAGATACTCGCCCATGAGCGTCGGCTCCATGGAGAAGTGCGGGACCACGCCGTGGTGCTGGGTCACAAACACGATATCGCCGGCATCGCGGGCCTGCTTAGCCTGGCTCTCGACCCACTGCAGGAGCTTTTCGCCCACCACACCGGAGGTGACGTGCTCATCCACATCCAGGCCGTTCTGGTCGGTGGAGTACTTGCAGGAGTCGACGGCGATGAGGGTCACGCCCTTGACGGGGCGGACCACGTAGGAGAGGCTGCCGCCCTTGGAGCCGCCCCGGTCGAACACGGCGATGGCATCATCGTAGCCGCAGTCGGCGTAGAGTTCCTTGAACTTAAGCGGATCGACCAGTTCGGTGTGCTCGGCATGGCCGCTTGAGAAGTCACGGCCGTTCAGATCGTTGTTGACATCGTGGTTGCCGTTGATGACGCAGAAGTGCGTCATCTTGCCGGCGGCCTCGATTCTCTCGCGAGCTTCGGAGAGCATTTCATGAATGTCCTGATGGCAGACGAGCTCGCCGTCCTTGGTGAGGTCGCCGGAAAGGATCACAAGGTCGGGCTGGTAGGCCACGATCTCATCCATGGCCTTCTTGATGATGTCGCCGGACTCGCGGAACATCTTGCGGTCGGAATTCTCGGCAATCGTGAAGTCCGGGCAATCCGAATACAGGCGCTTGGAGAAGAAGTGCGTGTCGGAGAGGTGGACGATTTTGATCTGATTCGGGTAATCCGCGGGCGCGGGCGCCAAGGGGGACTCGTCGGCGTAGGCAGCCCCGGGCGCGGCCATGGCGGCGGCGGTCACACCCGCGCCGGCGATTGAAAGGGTCACGAATCCTCGGCGCGAGATTCCAGTGCGGTCAGTGATGTGAGAGTGCGGCATGCTGCTCCATCCATTCGTGTACATATACCCTGCTAATCCTCGAGCATATGTATCAGAGCGCTGCAACGGACACGTCAGACTCATACGAAACCGTGTAAGGAGTTGAATAAGCGAACGATAAACAACCGCCCCCGTATGTAAAGGCCCGGTATGCCTTCCGACATGCCGGGCCTTACACATCAAAATTCAGAGGAGCCGCGCACAGCGCGACGGGCGGGCGCCATCCACCCGCTCCGAGCGCGAACTACCTACCCTGAGCGCGGTTGTGCTCGAAGATCTCCACGAGCTTTTGCTGCGCGTCGTAGGGAACCTGCTCATAGCCGGCCGGCTCCATCGTGAAGTCGCCGGTGCCGCGCGTGAGCGAGCGCAGGCGCGTGGCGTAGTCCACAAGCTCGGCGTAGGGCACCGTGGCGGTGACCACGGTCTCTCCGCGGTCATTGGAGTCCATCCCGGTCACGCGGCCGCGGCTGGCAGACACATCGCCCATCACCGCACCGGCATAGCTCTCGGGAATCGTCACCGTGATGTTCTCCATGGGCTCAAGCACCACGGGGTCGGCATCCTCGCACGCCTTCTTGAGGGCGATGCGAGCAGCCGTGCGAAAAGCCATCTCGTTGGAGTCGACCGGGTGATAGGAACCGTCATAGCAGGCCACGCGGATGCCGGTGAGCGGGTAACCCGCTATCACACCGTCCCTCATGGTTTCCCGGACGCCCTTGTCCACGGCCGGAATGAGCGCACGCGGAATGCGGCCGCCCACGACCTCATCCACGAACTCGTACTCGGTGCCGTCGAGCAACGGTTCGACGCGCAGGTAACAGTCGCCGAACTGCCCGGCACCGCCGGTCTGCTTCTTGTGGCGGCCCTGGGCGGAGGCGACGCGACGGATGGTCTCGCGATACGGGATGCGCAACGGCACGATATGGGCGGCGACCTTGGTGCGGTCTTCAAGGCGGTTGAGCAGGACAGACACCTGCGCCTCACCGACGGCCGAAATCACGGTCTGGGCCGTCTCCTCGTCACGGTCGATGCCCATGGTCGGGTCGGCCTCGCAGGCCTTCTCGATAAACGTGAAGAGCTTGTCCTCGTCGGAGCGATTCTCGGCCTCGATGGCGATGCGATACTGGGAGTTGGGGAACTTGAACGCAGCGGCCTCGACCTTGCCGGTCACGGAGAGGGTGTCGCCCGTCTCGGCGGCCATCTTGGGAACGACCACGATATCGCCCGCATAGGCGTGGCCGACCTCGGTCATCTCGCGACCGCACATCACGTACAGGTGCGCCAGGCGCTCGCCCTTGCGGGTGCGGGCGTTGACGAGTTCCATACCCGGCTCGATGGTACCGGTGAGCACCTTGAGGAAGGACAGCCGGCCCTGCTGGGCGTCGTTCAGGGTCTTGAAGTCGAAGACCACGGGGCGATCGTCCTCGGAGGAGATCTTGAGGGTATCGCCGTCGATGAGCGGCATCTCGCCGTAGTCGGTGGGCGCGGGGAAGTAGGTGGCGATATCGTCCATGAGGGAGTTCACACCCTGCTCCTTCACGCAGGAACCGGCGAACACGGGGACGAACAGGCGATGAGCGATGGCCTTGGCGAGCAGCCCCTCGACCTCCTCCTGAGTAAGGGACTCGCCCTCGAGGTACTTCTCCATGAGCTCGTCATCGGCCTCGGCCACGAGCTCGCAAAGCGTCTCGTGTGCGGCCTCGGCAGCCGCACGGAATTCCTCGGGGATCTCGGATTCGGTCTGCTTGGTGCCGTCGCAACGGCGGGCCGTCATGCGAACGAGATCGATGATGCCGGTAAAATCCTCGCCGGTGCCCCAAGGCAGCGTGACGGCGCCCAAGCGCATGCCGAAGCGCTCGCGCAGCATGTCGAGGCACATGTCGAAATCGGCGTTCTCCTTGTCCACGCGGTTGACGAACACGGCGCGGGCGAGCCGCAGGTCCTCGGCGGCGTACCAGAGCTTGACGGTGGTGGGCTGCGGGCCCTCGACAGCGTCGCCCACGAACAGCGCGGTCTCGCACACGCTCATCGCCGCATAGGCATCGCCGATGAAGTCGGGATAGCAGGGGGCGTCGAGCACGTTGATGCGCGCACCCTTCCAGTCGATCGGGGCGATGGCGGTCGAGATCGAGAACTCGCGCTTGACCTCCTCGGCGTCATAGTCGAGTGTGGGCTTGGTGCCGTCGTGGCCGCCCAGGCGGGCGGTCTTGCCGGAAAGGTGGAGCATGGCCTCCGCGAGCGAGGTCTTGCCCACCCCGCCTTGGCCTACGAGCACCACGTTCCTCACATTGCCAGTCTTGGGCGCACCCATGGGACACCTCCCTTTCCCAGCGCGAAGCGCTCGCGCCGAAAATGCGTGCGAGGTACCTTGTGCATCCCGCACGACAGCCGTATGGCCTGAGCCTACCCCCGCGTGAGGATGCAATTGCACGCCCATCGGCAAGCGTGGGGACGGGCGCCGCGGGCGGTGTTCGTCACTTCCCGATACGAGCGAGGAAAGCGCGGGTGCGGTCTTCACGCGGATTGTCGAGCACCTGCTCCGCCGGCCCCTCCTCCACGATCATGCCGCCGTCCATGAACACCACGCGGTCGGCGACCTCCCGTGCGAAGTCCATCTCGTGCGTGACGACGACCATCGTCATGCGCTCATCCGCAAGGCCTCGGATCACCCGCAGAACGCCGGCGGTGAGCTCGGGATCCAACGCGCTGGTGGGCTCGTCGAAATAGATGATCTCGGGGTCCATCGCCAATGCGCGGGCGATGGCCACGCGCTGCTGCTGCCCTCCCGAGAGATGGCAGGGAACCTTGTCCTCGCAGCCCGTGAGTCCCATGCGCTCGATAAGCTCCCGCGCGCTCCGCTCAACCTCGGCGCGGTCGCGGCGCTGCACGCGAACCGGTGCGTCCGCGATGTTGCGCATCACCGTGAGATGCGGAAACAGATTGTAATTCTGAAACACCAGGCCAAACCGGCTGCGCGCGCACCCGAGCACGTCGTCCTTGGCATACACGCTCGCGCCGTCCGAACCAGGCGTCGCCACTTCCACCTTGCCGTACGACAAAGCCCCGGCATCGAGCCTCTCGAGTAGCGTCATGCAGCGCAAGAGCGTCGATTTACCGCCTCCCGACGGCCCGATGACCGCGACGACTTCGCCGCGCGCGACCTCCAGCGATATGTCGCGCAGGACCTCGGACGCGCCAAAGGACTTGCGCGCATTTTTGATTGATACGACAGCGGTCATGGGGGCCACCCTTCAGATAGATACACGTAATTGCACACCACGGCGTGCGGAGCACATGGGTCCTCCCGCTAATCGCGGTAGTAGGCGAGGCGCTTCTCGACGAGGCCGAGCACGAGCTCCACCGCGAAGTTGAACGTCCAATAGATGGCTGCCGCGATGACGAACGGAGCCATGCTCACCTGGGAGGCGACAAGCGCCTTGGCCGTGGAGAACATCTCCCCCACACCGATGGCGAACGCGAGCGACGTGTCTTTGACGAGTGTGATCACCTCGTTGCCGATTGCCGGTATGACCCGCTTGACCACCTGCGGCACGACGATGTACGCGAGCGTCTGGAGCTTGGAATACCCCAAAACCTCGGCGGCCTCGTACTGCCCACGCGGGATGGACTGCAAGCCGGAACGGTAAATCTCGGCGAAGTACGCGGCATAGTTCGCAATGAACGCGAAAATCACCGCCTGCCACTTCGACGCCGGCGTGAGCTGGACGCCGAAGACATAGAACGGCATGAAGTACACGGCGAACATCTGCAGCATGAGGGGCGTGCCCCGCATCACCGAGATATAGGCCCGAGCGATGAGGCGCACCGGCGCGATGCGGCACATGCGCAGCGCCGCCACCACGACGCCGAGCGGCAAAGCGCCGATGAGCGTGAGTGCGAAGATCTGAAAGCTGGTGATGAAGCCCTCTCCCAGCATCTGCACCATGGTCGTGATCTCCACCTGAACGTCGTCCTTTCCCACGGGTCCGTCATGCACGCGCAGGGCGCGCCCGGGCATAAAACGCCCCGACGCGCCATATAGGTGCCCGTTTACTTGATCTGCCAGTTATCCATGGTCAGCCCCTGGCCGGCGTACTTGGCCGCGATCCGCTCGACCGTCCCGTCCTCATACAGGGCCTTGAGGGCCTCTGATACCTGCTTGGCGGTGGCGTCGTCGCCTTTCTTGAAACCGACGGCGTAATTCTCCTCAGACAAGTACTCGGCGAGCATGAGGTACGCGCCGGGCTTGGCGGACATCTGGTAGCGGGCGATGGACAAATCGCAGGCCACCGCATCCACGGCACCAGATTCGAGCTGCATGAACGCGGTGTTGTACTCACCGATGGTCTCAAGCGAGGCGAAGGTGGCGGCAAGGTCGGCGGCATCCTTGGCCAGCGCCTTCTCGGCGGCCGAGTCCGCCTGGGTCACCACGGTCTTGCCGGCAAGGTCGGCGCGATCGGAGATACCGCTGTCGGAGCGGACCACGACGACTTGGGCATTCAGCATGTACGGATCGGAGAAGGTGTAGTCATCCTCGCGGTTCTCCATGGTGAACCCGTTCCAGATGCAATTGATGGCACCGGATGTGAGCAGCGCGTCCTTGGCGTCCCAGTCGATGGCCTCGAGCTTGAGCTCCCAATCGAGGCGCTCGGCAACTGCCTGCGCGAGATCGAGGTCGAACCCGGTGTACTCACCATCGTCACCCACATAGCCGTAGGGCGGATAGGCTTGATCGAACCCGACGATAAGCGTGCCGGTGGCAGTGGCGGAGGTGTCGGACTGCGCCTCAGGGGCAGGGGTGCTCCCGGCATCGCCCGCAGGGGCTCCGCCGCAGCCGGCCAACAGCGCAAGCGCCATCGCGGCCGACGCGAACGCCGCCGCCAGCGAGCGGCGTGTCAAGCCGGGACCGCGCGCGACTTTGGGTTCCTCCACACGAACGACCTCGGCTTCGAGACAGACGGCGGTGCTCTCAGAACGCTTCTCGATCTTCTTCATGGCTCTTCCTCTCGTAAGCACTTTACTTAACTAAAGTGTTTTGCGCGACGGTTGGAAGAGTACCACTTTACTGTGGCAGAGTGCAAGGAGAGTTGTCCGTTCCCTTTCTCGAAGATGCGGCGGAGGCGGGCGGGCGACGCCGCGACCGTTGCGGCCGCGCATGCGCTCCACGGCGGAGCTTGGTAGTATACCGTGCAGAAGAATGACGACCGAATGGACTGGCCATGGTGAAGAAACCCGCCGCAAAGCACACCGACACCGGAGCCCCGTGCCCCATCATGCACAACTGCGGCGGCTGCGCATGGCTCGGCCTACCCTACCGCAAACAGCTCGCACGCAAACATGCGGCGATGTGCAAGCTCTTCGAGCCTCTGTTCGCGCAATTCGATTGGGATGTTCAAGTCGAGCCCGTGCTCGGCATGGGCCCTTCGCGCGAGAGTGGACCCGTGACCGTGGCCGACGCCCCGCTCGCCTCCCCGCGGGCATTCCGCCACAAGGCGGCCACCCCCTTCGCGCCAGCCGCGGACGGCTCGGTGCGAGGAGGGTTTTTCGCCCGCGGCACACACGACATCGTTGCCTGCCCCGCATGCCCCGTCGAGGCGCCCGGCGCACGCGAGTTGCTCAACGATGTGGCCCGCCTGGCCACCGAACTCGGCATTCCCGCATATGACGAAGACCGCCGCTGTGGGCAGTTGCGCTACGCCGTGCTCCGTTGCGGCTGGCGCACGGACGAGTCGATGCTCACGCTCGTCACGCGCAGCCTTCAGGTCGATCGCCTCGACGAGCTTGCGCATCGCCTGGCCGAGGGCCATCCCAGGCTCGTTGCCGTGGCGCAAAACGTCAATCCTCGCGTCACCAACGCCATCCTCGGCGGACAGACGCGCGTCCTCACGGGCAGGGAGCGCATGACCGATCGACTCCTCGATTGCACCTTCGAAATCTCGCCCGTATCGTTTTATCAGGTCAACCCACAACAGACCGAAGTGCTCTACCAGCTCGCAATCGATGGCATGGCCCTTGCCGACTCCGACTCGGTCCTGGACACCTATTGCGGCAGCGGCACCATCGGCCTCACGGCGGCGGCAACGGCGCGCAAACAGGGGCTCGACATCGCCCTGACCGGCGTCGAGCGCAATCCCGAAGGCGTGCGCGACGCCGTGCGCAACGCCGAGCTCAACGCGCTGGAAACGCTCTCGTCCTTCGTCGCGCGGGACGCCACGGAATACATGCTCGATGCGGCCCGTCGCGGCGATCATGTCGACGTGTTGGTGATGGACCCGCCGCGCGCCGGTTCGACGCCCGAGTTCCTCGACGCGACCGTCTCGCTCGCGCCGCGCCGCATCGTCTACATCAGCTGCAACCCCGGCACGCAGGCCCGCGATCTGGAGCATCTCGGTCGTGCCGGCTATCGCCTCGAGCGCCTGACGCCCGTGGACCTATTCCCCCACACCGAGCATGTCGAGACCGTCGCCGTCCTCACCCGCCCCTGATATCTCAATTTGCGCCCATCCCCATTTGGGGTTCGTCGATAGCTGACATCCATGCGATGTACGTGCTCGGATAATGGCTGTAGAGGATCCGCACGGGATCGACGTTCGTCGCCAGCAGCCGAAACGCCGTGAGCGCGCCGACGGGGGTGACGAGCTCTTCGGCGGAACCCACCTCGGCGGCGATGTTATCGCAGGCCGCACGTGCCACGAGCACGTCGGCGGCATCGGCAGCGCATTCCACCCCCACCGACTCGCGATACGCGGAGCGCATCTCGTCCTCGAGTCGGTCGAAGCCCGTTTGGCCAACGCTTGGCAGCTCGAGGTCGACGCCGTAACGCTCATACCCCCAGGCCGACAGCGGCAGATAGGGCATGAGGTCCGAGGGGTTGGCGATATTGAAGATATTGCCATAACGCTCCGCACGTGCATCCGAGGCGAGCGTGGTCGCCGGGGCGGCGAAGGTATAGGCATACACCGATCCGAAGGGCGCCGTGGCGCCCGTCTGGGCGCGGCAGTCATCGAGCTGGGCGCCTACGAGGTTTGCGATGGCGCCGCCGCGGCTATGGCCGACCAGCAGAACCGACACCTCCGCGCCGAGCGCCTTCGACTCCTCAGCCCAGGAGATGACCTCCGCCCCGATCTCGCGCGCGGCGCGCACGTAACCGCCGTGGTCACCACCCTCGTCCCGAGACAAGTCGAGATTGCTCAACCATTCCGATCCGTAGCTGCCCCGCGCACTCACCAGGATGAGATCGCGCGCAGGTCCCCCATTCCCGGAATCCAGCCGCTTGCGCGCAATCGTGTACGCCACGCCATCGGCATCGCCCGTCGCCAGGTCGAGCACCTCGTCGATAACCTTGCTGCGATAGCGGTACGATTCGGTGGAGACTTCACCGAACCCCAGGGAGGCCAGGGCATTCTCCATATACGGCGGGTGATTCTCGCGCGCCTGGTAATAGCCCGACTCCGCATAGGCAAGCGCGGCCAGCACCGATGATGTTTGGGCGAGCTCATGGTTGTAGACGCCCTCGTCGGCAGAGAACCATGTATCGTCCCACGTCACGCGGACGACCGCCGAACCGTCATCCGGTGCATCGAGGCTCGTGTAGGTGAGATTGGTCGCAAAGCGAGCGGGATGTGCGGTCTCGACCTTGGACACCGAACCATCAGCCGCTTGGGCATACGCCGCATCCAAGCCGGGCTGCTCCACGGCACCGCGTCCCGTGAGCTCTTGCGCATGACGCGTGACAAGGACCCCGGTTGACCCGAGCGCCGCGGTCAGACCCAGGGTGAGGAGGGCGCAGGGCAGTCGCCGGAACATGCGCCGAAACACCGGCCTGCGGCGTGATCTCCATCCGTCCATGCGCACCCTCCTCTCCTCAGGCCCGATCGTTCGCCCAAGGATACCAACGAAGCGCGATGCGCATGTGACGAAACCCTTACGTTTCTGTGATGGAGGCCTCGAGGCGGGCCGGCGGTCGAGGCCGGCGCGCAAATCCCCGGAGTCTATCTCAAGTCACGCACGCCGGCAGCGGCCAATTGGCGCAGGAACGGTTCGCGGCCACGGTTCATAATGAGCTCCTCGGGGAAGTGAATCTCCTCGAGCATGCGCTCGACCGTGGAAAACTGCCCGATGCGCGGAGCCACATGCGCGTCACTCGACACCGCCACACCCACGCCGAGCTCGGCGCAGCGCTCCGCGATCGATCGACACACGCCGTGATAGCGCTCGCCCGTCTCGAGGGAGTGCTCGTTTATCTCGATGAGCTTATGGCGCTCCTTGGCGCAGGTCAGCACCGTGTCCATGTCATAGGGCAGGCCCGAACGGCCCGTATGGCCGAGTATGAACACCTTTTCTTGCTCCAGGGCGGCGACGTACATATCGGTAACCTGGGACACCGATGCGCCCTCGGCGAACGTCCCGTCGTGCACGCTCGCGATCACGTAATCCGCCTCGGCCGTGACACGCTCGAACAGCGTGTGCTCCACGCCCAGGTCGCGGCCCGTGATGTCGCAGTGCACGACGATATCCTGACCGAACAGCGATCCATCAAGACCCACCACGTCCACCTCGCAGCCGTGCAGGACCGTGACCCCATGCCAGGTGCGCGGCCAAACGCCCACGTTGATCAGGTACTGGAAATTGCGCAGATGCTGCTCGGGATAGAGCATGCCGCTGAAGTGATCGGCCGAACCGAGGATCTCCAAACCCGCCTCGGCGGCGGCTCGGACGTTCTCCTCGATCGTCGAATAGGCATGACGCGAATAGAGCGTGTGCGTGTGCACGTCGCCCAAAATCGAATAACCCATCGCGGTCCCCTCCACATTGCCCCACATCGCTGAATTACGAATTGCTTTGGGGGCGCTCATCGTGCTCGGAACCCTCGTCGCGCACGTCGGCTTCATCGCCCCCAAGGTCTCGGTCTTCCGAAACGGCAGCCTGCGCGAACGCGGCCGCCTCTGCGGCGATCTCCTCATCGCTCTGACGCGGCTTGGCACGGCGAGCGTGCTCGGCATCCACCGCGGCCGGATCGGCGCCGTTGGCGGCCGCATCGTTGCGGGCCTCCTTGGCGGCGGCGATGTCGCCCTCGCGTTCGAGGTAGGCGTCCCACTCGTTGTCGAGCAGGGCGGTCACGGCATCGCCCTCGACCGTCTCGCGTTCGAGCAGGACACGCGCCATGAGCTCCATCTGCTCGCGGCGGGCGGAGATGATCTCCACCGCGCGCTCGTGGGCCTCACGCATGATGCGCTGGACCTCGGCATCGATGCGCCGCGCCGTCTCCTCGGAGTAATCCTGATGGTCCGCATAATCGCGGCCCAGGAAAACCTGGTGCTGAGCCTCGCCGAACACCTGCGTGCCGAGGGCGTCGCTCATGCCAAGGCGCGTGACCATCTCGCGGGCCATCTTGGTGGCGCGCTCCAGGTCGTTGCTCGCACCAGAGGTGATGTCGTCGCACATGAGCTCCTCGGCGACGCGGCCGCCCAGGAACACGGCGAGGTCGTCGAGCATCTCGCGACGCGACTTGAGGAAATGGTCCTCGGCGGGCAACTGCATCGTGTACCCAAGCGCCTGCCCACGGCTGATGATCGAAATCTTATGCACCGGATCGGCATTCTCAAGCACATGGCCCACCAGCGCGTGACCGCTCTCGTGGTAGGCGATGATGCGGCGCTCGGCCTCGGTCATCACGCGGCTCTTGCGCTGCGGGCCAGCCATGACGCGCTCCATGGACTCTTCGATCTCGTCCATCGAGATGAGGGAGCGGTTGCGTCGGGCGGTGAGCAGCGCCGCCTCATTGAGAAGGTTCGCCAGGTCGGCAC
>JAHHSP010000026.1 GCA_020025115.1 Collinsella sp.
CTCGGGCCTCGCCTTCGCTCGGCCACCCGCGCGGCAAGGAGATATATTGCCAGAGGGAGGGGCGCTGTGTGATGAGAATTCGCACTTCATATTTCCTTCACAAATGGCCCATTCGACCCTTGCTCGTAAAGGACAGTGCTTCAGGCGTTCTTTCACCTTATATAGATGACGGCCATTCGGTTCTCGTACATATATGCAGCGACCATCTGTATGGAATACGTACCCTGTTACGGCCGGGCAATGCCGATGCCCCCACTTCCCCATGCCGATGCACCCGGAGGCTCAATGGCCTCCAGTAAACCCTGACACACGTGGGACGCGAAAAGATCCTTGCTGGGGGCTCGAGTGCATGCAAGGACCGCGAGCGCATATAAGAAAACGGGACGCCCCTTTGCAGGGACATCCCGTTTGAAAGCGCATTAGGCCTCGAGAGCCTTCTTGGCGATGGCGGCCAGCTCGTTAAAGGACTCGATGTCCTCATACGCCATCTGAGCGAGGACCTTGCGGTCGAGCTCGATGCCGGCGAGCTTCAGGCCATGCATGAACTGGGAGTAGGAAATGTCGTTCATGCGGGCGGCAGCGTTGATGCGGGTGATCCACAGGGAGCGGATCTCACGCTTCTTGTTGCGGCGGTCGCGGTACTGGTACTGGAGGGAGTGCTGCACCTGCTCCTTGGCGTACTTATAGGAACGAGATGCCTGACCGTAATAACCCTTTGCACGGTTGAGGACGGTACGACGCTTCTTCTTGGCGTTCACAGCGCGCTTCACACGAGCCATATCTAATCAACTCCTAAATGAGATTACAGCGGTAAATGCGGATTAACGGCCGGCGAGGCGGGCGTTGATGACCTTGGCGTCGGCTGCGGCCAGCTCGGTCTCCTGACGGAAACCGCGCTTACGCTTGGTGGACTTCTTGGTCAGGATGTGGCTCTTGTAGGCCTTGGCGCGCATGATCTTGCCGGTGCCGCTGCGGCGGAAACGCTTCTTGCTGCCGCTGTGGGTCTTCATCTTAGGCATGGAAAACTCCTTTTAATACCTGGCGGTTAACTACTTATCGCTCGGCTCGGAATCGCCCTCTTTATCGAAGGCGCCCTTGATGGGGGCGAGCAGCATGAGCATGTTACGGCCTTCCAGCTTGGGCTGGGACTCGACCGTAGCGAACGGTTTGAGGTCCTCTGCAAGGCGCTCGAGCACGTTCAAGCCCTGCTCCGGATGGGCCATCTCACGGCCGCGGAACATGATGGTGATCTTGACGCGCGCGCCCTTCTTGAGGAAGCGCAGGACGTGACCCTTCTTGGTCTCGTAATCGCCTACGTCGATCTTCGGTCGGAACTTCATTTCCTTGACCTCGACCTTGGACTGGTTCTTACGAGCCTGCTTGGCCTTCATGGCCTGCTGGTACTTGAACTTGCCGTAATCCATGACCTTGCACACGGGGGGCTCTGCGTTGGGTGCGATCTCCACCAAGTCAAGGTTCTGGTCGTCGGCGATGCGCTGCGCATCACGGGTGTCGAACAGACCCAGCTGCGATCCGTCGACGCCGATGAGACGGACGCGCGGAGCGCGGATCTCATCGTTGATGCGGGTGTCATCAGACTTAGCTATCTCAATACCTCCTTCTTGCAACTCGAACAAAAAACCCGGCAACCTCAACGGTATCCGGGCCTACGCATCTTGGGGCGCGCGCACCAGGGTGCGGGCACACATCTTGATTTGTACGACCAGACAGCTACCGCTATGGCGCCGAAAGGTGGGGACCCGCGAGTCCCTCTTTCTCTGCTGGAAAACCAGCGACCTGTGAATACTACCATGGAACAAACTCGCTCCATGGTTTCATCACGATAACACCGCCTCCCTCGATCTTGAATCGAGGGGATGCGGATGCGCATATGGTGCCCGAGGTGAGAGTCGAACTCACACGCCCTCGCGGGCGGAGGATTTTGAGTCCCCTGCGTCTGCCATTCCGCCACTCGGGCATAAAAATGCGCTGGACCATGGTACCACAGCCCAGCGCGCGCATCAAAGCCTAAATGAATCAGTTACGCCTTGTTGACGGAACCGAACTCCTCCATGAGCTCCTTGGTGCGGGCCACGATGGCCTCGCGACCGGGCTTGAGCACCTTGCGGGGATCGAAGCCCTTGCCCTCGAGGTCCTTACCGGCCTCGATGTACTCACGGGTGGCGGCGGCGAAGACGAGCTGCAGGTCGGTGTTCACGTTGATCTTGGAGACACCGAGGGAGATGGCCTTCTGGATCTGGTCCACCGGGATACCGGTGCCGCCATGCAGGACGAGCGGCAGATCGCCCACGGCCTCCTTGATGGCAGCCAGGGCGTCGAAGGAAAGGCCGGCCCAATCCTCGGGGTACACGCCGTGGATGTTACCGATGCCGCAAGCGAGGAAGTCCACGCCCAGCGCGGCGATCTGTTTGCACTGCTCGGGGTCGGCGATCTCGCCCTGGCCCACGATGCCGTCCTCGACGCCGCCGATGCCGCCGACCTCGGCCTCGACGGAGATGCCCTTCTCGTGAGCGATCTTCACGATCTCGGCGGTGCGGTCGAGGTTGATCTGGAAGGTCTCCTCGTGGGAGCCGTCGTACATGACGGAGGTGAAGCCGGCCTCGATGCACTCAAGGCAGTTCTCATAGGTGCCGTGATCGAGGTGCAGGGCGACCGGGACGGTCACGCCGGTGGCCTCGACGGCGGCCTTTACCATGTCGGCGCAGACCTTGAAGCCGCCCATCCACTTGGCGGCGCCGGCGGAGCACTGGATGATCAGCGGGGACTTGGCCTCCTCCGCAGCCTGGAGGACGGCAAGCGTCCACTCGAGGTTATTGGTGTTGAACGCGCCGAGGGCGTAGTGACCGGCCTCGGCGTCCTTCAGCATCTGAGCTGCATTGACGAGCATATTGGACCTCCAATTGTCCATACCCTGAACGGTAAACGGTACCATGGTACCACGCAGGTGGGGCTCGGCGTGCTCAAACGAACCGTAAAGCCACCCGAACCCCGGAGATGAACGCTATCGGTAATGACGCAAACCACGGCGCATGAACAGGTTGGCATCGAGTTCGCGCTCCACGGTGGTCGTGTCGTTGTGTCCGATGAGGCACAGGGTATCTGTCGGCAGAAACGCACCGATCTTGCCGAGCGAATCAATGATCTGCTTTTCCGAGCCACCCTCCAGATCGGTTCGACCGTGCGCCCCGGGGAACAGGGTATCGCCCACGAAGGCGACGTCGCCGGTGGAAGCCGCGCAGAACAGCACGATGCCGCCCGGGGTGTGGCCGGGCGTGGCCAGGACCTGAAGCTCGACATCGCCGAACGAGACGATATCGCCCTCGTTGAGCACACGGTCGGGCACGGGCGGCAACTCGTGGTCGAAACCCCACATCTCGCGCATGTCGGCGATGGCGCGCTCCATGATGGCCGCATCGGCCTCGGAGATGAGGAACGGCACGTCATCGCCGAGACGACGGCGCAGCCCGGCGACGCCGCCGATGTGGTCGGCGTGGCCGTGCGTGCAGATGATGGCCCACACGGATGCGCCCGGGCATCGCTCGGCGAATGCCTCGGCGAGCCGCTCACCCTCCCAGGCGGGGTCGATGATCACGGCTTCGTCGCCGCTCACCGCGAAGTACGTGTTGGTCTGGATGGGCCCGTTCACCACGCAGTGGATGGCGAGCGAGCCGTTTTTGGCGGTATTCAGCATCGTGCCCCCGTTGGTCATTCCATTTCTCTCTTTCAGCTTTGGGAACCCGCGCCGGTCGTGCGGAATCACCCAGGATCATCTATGTGTCAAGTCGGTTTGCCTATGAAATTCTTCCGAATCACAGCGGTGAACGGAAGAATTTCATGGGCAGAATCGGAGACGGGAAGTACATCGCCGTCATCGCCTCGCGGTCTCGCCCCTCCATGCGAATGCCTCAATCCGCACCTGACCCCGTTCGAGACGGCTAGTGGCGGCGCTTCATCGTCTTGCTTCCCTCGCCCGGCATGAGGCGGCGAGCGTCGTAGACGCTCTCGACGGCGCCAATCGCGCCGAGGAGCGGGTCGAGACGGCTCGCGTCGGAGATCTCGATGAGGAAGCGCAGGGTCGCGATCCCCTCGCGATTAGTGGACGTGGCGGCGGAAAGGATGTTGCCGCCGGCGTCGCCGATCGCGATGGTGACGTCCTTGAGCAGGCCCATGCGGTCGATGCACTCGACGACGATCTCGACCTGGAAGAGGGCGTCGGCGCCGTTATCCCAACTTACGCCGATCATCCGCTCGGGATGCTCCATGAGCCCCTTGACGTTGGGACAGGTGGCGCGATGGACGGAGACGCCGCGGCCGCGGGTGATGAACCCCACGATGTCGTCACCCGTCACGGGATTGCAGCAATGCGCGAGGCGCACGAGCATGCTATCGCCCTCGGCCCCCTCGACGAGCACGCCGCTGTTGCCCTTGGAACGCTTCCCCTTGCCGCTACCGCCCGTGCGCGGCGGCTGATGCACCACGCTCGCGATGGCCTCCGCCTTGGCATCGGCGGCGCTCTGGGGCCTGGGGTCGAGGATCGCCTGGACCTTGTTTCCCACGGCACGCGGCTGAACCTTTCCGGCGCCCACCGCTGCGAACAGGTCCTCGAGGGACTTGTAATTCATATCGGCGGCGACCGCGTTCAGCGCGCGGGTGGAGCGGGGGGTGGAGATGCCATAGCCGCGCTTGCGCAGATCGCGGGAGAGCATCTCTCGACCGGCCGCGGCATCCTCGTCCTTGGTGGCCGCCGCGAAATACCGACGGATCTTGGATTTGGCACTCGGCGTTTTGACGATGTTCAGCCAGTCGCGCGAGGGCTTGGCATTCTTGTTGGTGAGGATTTCAACACGGTCGCCCATCGACAGCTCGTGGGTGAGCGGGGCCACGGCGCCGTTGATGATGGCGCCCACGCAATGATTGCCCACCTCGGTGTGGACCGCATAGGCGAAATCGAGCGGAGTGGACCCCACGCGGAGATTGAGAACCTCGCCCTTGGGGGTGAAGACGTAAATCTCCTGGTCGTACAGCTCGACCTTGAGGGAATGCAGGAACTCCTTGGGATCTTCTATCTCGTCGCTGCCGGCCCAATCGAGGCTGCGCTTGAAGGCGTTGATCTGATCGTCCAGGCTCTGGGCGCTGGCATCCTTATGGGCGCTCGAACCACCGGATCGCTTGTACAGCCAGTGCGCGGCGATGCCGTATTCGGCCTGCTCGTGCATCTCGTACGTGCGAATCTGGATCTCGAGCGGACGTGCCGTCGGGCCGATGACCGTGGTGTGCAGGCTCTGATAGTTGTTGGCCTTGGGCATGTTGATGTAATCCTTGAAGCGCCCGGGCACGGGCGTCCACAGGGAGTGGGCGGCGCCGAGCGTGGAATAGCAATCGACGACGCTCTTGGTGATGACGCGCAAGGCGACCAGGTCGTAGATCTCGGAAAACTCCTTGCCCTTGCGCTTCATCTTCTGGTAGATCGACCAATAGTGCTTGGAGCGACCCGTGATCTGATAGCCCTCGATGCCGGCGCGCTTCAGCTCGTCGTCGAGCGCCTTGATGGTCTCGGCCAGGAAGCGCTCGCGAGCCTCGCGACTCTCGCTCACCATGCGGGCGATGCGCTGGTACGCCTCGGGCTCGAGGTAGAAGAAGGACAGGTCCTCAAGTTCCCACTTGATGGAACTCATGCCCAGGCGGTCGGCGAGCGGTGCGTAGACGTCCATGGTCTCGCGCGCCTTGAACAGACGACGGTCGGCGGGCAGCGCCGCCAGGGTACGCATGTTGTGCAGCCGGTCGGCGAGCTTGACGATGACCACGCGGATGTCGCGGCTCATGGCGAGGAACATCTTGCGCAGGTTGAGCGCCTGCTTGCCGTCCATGGTGTCGACGTCGATGTTGGTGAGCTTGGTCACCCCGTCCACAAGGTCGGCGACGGTCGCGCCAAAGAACGCCGTGACGTCCGCGAGCGAGGTGGTCGTATCCTCGACCGTGTCATGCAACAGCGCCGCGCAGACCACGTCGCAGTCCATTTTGAGCTCGGACAAGATGATGGCGACCTCCACCGGATGGTTGATGTAGGCCTCGCCGCTACGACGCTTCTGCGCGCAGTGCTTCTCGGCGGCGAAGCAATACGCCTGCTCCACAAGGGCGCAATCCTGCTCCCCCATGTACTTGCGCACCAACGAGGCCAGTCGGTCGTAGCTGTCCGCCTGGAACTCGGTGGGCAGGTCGTCCGCATGCGCGTAGTGCACCATCTCGGCACTCGGACGCAGGGATTCGGCACCCGCCTTGTAATCCGAGGTCTTGTCTGGATGGACCCCCGTGGCCGTCTGCTTATCCATTGTCGGCACCCCCCTCGAATACCTGCGGTGTTATGGGACGGTTGATGCGAGTCAGCATATCATGCGCGGACGCGGAAAGCGCCCAATCGCGGAAGGCGGAGAACTCTCGGCGGGCATGAAGGCCCTCGAGATACAGAATCGAGCGATTCAGGTCGACATGGCCGGGATTCTCGACCATCTCGATGGCACGGACCTCACCATCGCCGGCCACGTGCGCGAAACCGAGCTCCTCGAAGATCGCCAGGCCGCTGGGCACCGCCCGTTTGTCGACGGGCGTGCGGGCATCGACCGCCAGGCACATCTGCGCGATGTCGAGATCGCTCGCGGGCAGCGGGTCCATGGACGCACCGCCGCGATGGCGGCGCCACATGGTTTGCAGCGCGCGATACAAAGTCACAAGCTCGCGACGGTCGGGGGCCGCGGCGTCCAGCAACCGTTCGTTGATGTGCGCATCGCGACCGGAGTAGAGCAGGTGGATGCTGGCGGGCGCACCATCTCGCCCGGCGCGGCCGCTCATCTGGTTGAACTCGATATCGCCGAAGGGCATGTGGTAGAGGACCACATGGCGGATGTCGGGGATGTTCACGCCCTCGCCGAAGGCGGAAGTGGATACGATGCAGGCAAGCTCGCCGCCGCGGAAGGCCGCCTCGACGGAGGCGCGCTCGGGGCGCGTGAGCCCCGCGTGGTAAAACGCGATGTGGCCGCCCAGTTCGGGCACCCGACGGCGCAACGTGCGGCACAGCGTCTGGGCCTGATCGCGCGAATTCACGTACACCACGCTCTTCTGCCCCGTGGCGACAATCGACACCAGCCTGTTCTCACGGCTGGAAAGATCGCGGCCATCGTCGATCTCCAAGTTCTCGCGCACGGCGGCGTCCACGACCCGGACATCGATGGGCAGCAGGCGGCAAATCTCGGCTGCGACCTCGGCCGAGGCGGTCGCGGTAACCGCGAGCACGGTGGGATTGAGCAGGTCGGCCAGGATTTGAGGCATGTCGAGATAGGCCGTGCGGTCTCCGCCCTTGGCGCCCGCCACATGATGCGCCTCGTCCACAACGACGAACTTGATGCGACGCGACGCGGCGAATCGGGCACGATGGATGGAAAGGAACTCGGGCGTGGTGAGGACGATGTCGAGCTTCCCACTCCCCAACAGGGAGAACACGCGGTCGCGCGCGACCGGGGGCGTGTCGCCCGTGAGGACGCCGACGCGGACACCGAGGGCGGCGAGCGACTCCTGCAAGTGGTAGGCCTGATCGGTCACGAGCGCGCGGAGCGGGTAGACGAAGATGCTCGCGGAGCCGTTGAGTATCGCCTCTCGCACGGCATGGACATGGAAGATGAGGGACTTCCCCCGGCCCGTGCCCATCACGGCGAGCACGCTGCGGCGCTCCCTGAGGGCGTCGAGCGCCTCCATCTGCGCGCGATGGGGTTCGGACGAGCCGATGAACGTGTGGATGAGGTTGCGCGTGAGCTGCACGTACGGAAGGCGAGCCAGCGCGGCGCGGCGGTCTGCGTCGACCGGGGCCGAGGGCGCGGCGGCACCTGCGGACCTCGATACGCGGCCCTCCTCCCCTGCCCGCCCCTCGATCCGGGCAAGGGCATCGCCCGCCGCGACGGGCTCCTCGCACGAACGGCACAAGATGTCCTTGACCATGAGCTTGGGCTTCACGCGGCCCTGCCAGCACTCGGCGACCGCCTCGAACACGAGATCGACCACCGTGTCGCAATTCACCAGCTGCTCGACCTCGGGCGCCCGGAACATGATCGCCGGCACGCTCGCGGCTCCGTCCGTGGCGATGAAACGCATATGGTCGCCCGTCTTGCCCACGGCCGCGCGATCGCACATCGTCACGCCGCGGGCGGCGAGAAGGGGGACGCGATTGCCCTGGCCGAACGGCTCGAGCATGCCGATCTGGCGTATGGTCTCGATATCGAGCTCGTCGAGCCCCACCATGGCGGCGATCTCGCCTCGATCTTCGAAGTCCTCGGCCGGCAGGTCGGCCAGAGCCTCGTTCAGGCGGACCCGCAAGGCGTCGAGGTTCTCGACCGCGCAGGTGACGCCGACGGCACCGGCATGGCCTCCAAAACGGATGAGCAGGTCGGAACATTTCTCCACAGCCTCGAACAGGTTCACGTTGCCCACCGAGCGACCCGATCCGCGGGCAATGCCATCCTCGATGGAGAACAGCAGCGCGGGCACGTGGTACCGGTTGACCAGACGGCTCGCGACGATGCCCTTCACGCCCTCGTGCCAACCCTCCCCGCCCACGACGATGGCGCGTCCGCCATCATACGTGCGCGCGGCGAGCTCCTCGGCCTGCCCGGTGAGCTCGGCCTCGATTGCGCGGCGCTGATGGTTTATCTCCTCGAGCTCGGCGGCGAGGCGCCCGGCCTCCACGGCATCGCGGGCGAGCAGCAGGTCGAGGGCGAGCGCCGGGTCCGCCATGCGACCGGCGGCGTTCAGGCGCGGGATGAGGGAGAAGGACAGCGCGTCGGCGGTGATGGAGGACAGGTCGGTCCTGGTGACCGACGCCAGGGCGATATAACCGGGACGGGAGGTCGAGCGCATATGCGCGATACCGTCGGCCACGAGGGCGCGGTTCTCGGGCGTGAGGAACATCATATCGCTCACCGTGCCGAGGGCGGCGACCTCCGTATAGGAGCGCCAGAGATCCGGGCGCCCCAGGCGCTCGCCCAGGACCTGGACGAGCTTGAGGGCCACCCCGGCGCCCGCGAGCTCGCGGCTGGGGCTCTCTTCGGCCATCTTGGGATCGGTCACCGGAATGCCCACGGGAACGAGGTCGGACGGCTCGTGGTGGTCGGTCACCACGATATCGATCCCGCGACCGACGAGCGCCGACACCTCGTCGCGCGCGGCGATGCCGTTGTCCACCGTGATGACGAGCGAGGGGCCGCACGCCTCGACCACGCGGTCGAGCGCCTGGGCCGTGAGACCGTATCCCTCCTCGAAGCGATGGGGGATGAAGGGGTGCACGCACGCACCGAGCTGACGCAGGGCCTCGGTCAGCAGGCAGGTCGATGTGATGCCGTCCACGTCGAAATCGCCGAACACCGCGATGACCTCACCGTCGCGCACGGCGCGCTCCACGCGAGCGGACACCTCGGCCATGCCGGGGATGATGAGCGGGTCGGCCCAATCGCGCTCGAGGGAGGGGGTAAGGAAGAGCCTGCCCTCCTCGACGCCGCCGATCCCATGCGCGACCATGATGCGCGCGACCAAGGGCGCGACACCGAGGGCGGAGGCGAGTCGCTCCTCGAGTTCGGGGTTGTTGGGGGCAATGCACCAGCGGTGCGTGGTGGAAAGCGAAGCCATGCGATCAAATCCTTTGTCACCCGCTACGGCGGGCATGCACGTTGAACGAGTCAAAGTATACACGTGCGTCCCGACAAGAACCGCACCCTCTCGGCGAACGCGACGCGGCCGCCGGTACGGGGCCGTGTAACGAAATGGCAATGCGCACGGGGTATGCTGGATGCATGAAGACAGACCGGGGAGGATGGCATGGACGCTTGGAAGCGGCTGGGGGGATTCATCGGGGCGAACATGCCCGTCATCGTCGTGGGGTGCGTCGCCGCGGGCGTGCTGTTCCCACGCGAGCTCTCCTGGCTCGAGCCCCTCGTCCCGGCCCTCTTCGCCTTCATGACGTTTCAAGGTTCCCTTGGGAACACCTTGGGTCAACTCGGCGAGGTGCTCCGCCATCCGCTGCCGCTGCTCGTCATCCTCGGCGTGACCCTCGTCGCCATGCCGACCCTCGCGTTCCTCCTGTCGAGCGCTCTCTTCGCCGGCGACCCCGACATCATCGCCGGGATCTTGATCGAGTACAGCGTGCCCATAGGAATCGTCAGTTTCATGTGGGTGGGCATGTTCTCGGGCAACACCGCCCTCGGCCTGGCGGCGATCCTCGTCTCCACCCTGGTGTCGCCGATCACCATCCCGCTCACGCTCAAGCTGCTCATGGGAGCGAGCATCCAAGTCGACGCGCCGGCCATGATGCTCGACATGACGCTCATGATCGCGGCCCCGGCGCTCGGCGGCATGGTCGTGAACGACCTCACGAAAGGCTGGGGGTGCGATGTGCTCTCACCCGTGGCCGCACCGCTCTCCAAGATATTCCTCGTGCTCATCATCACATCGAACTCGACGGCCATGAGCGAATACGTCCTGCACATGACCTGGACGCGCCTGGGCGTCGCGCTGTTCATCTTGCTGTTCACGCTGAGCGGCTTTGCCTGGGGCGCCCTTATGGCCCGGGCCCTGCGCGTGAGCGCGCCCACGGCCGTGACGATGAGCTTCGACTGCGGCCTGCGCAACATCTCGTCGGGAGCCGTGATTGCCGTGCGCTATTTCCCAGGTGAGGTCGTGTTCCCCGTCATGTGCGGAACCTTGTTCCAGCAATTGCTGGCCTCCCTGGCGGGACGCGCCATGACGCGCGCTACCGGTCGGCGCGACACGCCGCGGGAACCAGAAAACCGATGCGATGGGGAGCTCGGCTAGAGGGCGACGACCTTGGTGCCGTGCAACTCCTCGACGCCCAAAGCTCTCGAGACCTGCTCCGCATTCTTGGCGGTAATGCCGCCGCCGGGCAGAATCGCGAGACGGTCGCCTGCATGGGCGATCAGGCCGCGAAGGCGATCGAAGTTGTCCTCGATGGGCGTGTTGGCCGGACCGCCGTGCGTGAGGATTCGATCGACCCCGATCTCGGCCAGGGCATCGATCGCGGAAAGCTGCTCGGCCTCATCGAGTGCATCGAACGCCATGTGGAACGTGATGCCGAGTTCGCGACCGCGCATCTCGCCCACGCTCCGGGCGACCCTGACGAGACGGCCGGTGGCATCGATGTCCAACTCGAAACCCTTGCCCTTGGAGCGGCGCTTGAGGCACCCGAGGACGACGCCGTCTACGCCGTTGGCGCCCGCATAGCGGATATCGGTCTCCATCGCCTTCATCTCCGCCTTGGAATAGTCGAAGTTGCCACGTCGGGGGCGGATGATCACGCGGAGCTCGGCACCTTCATGCTCGCGCACGATGCGCACCGCCTGCTCGATCACACCGGCGGACGGCGTGGTGCCGCCCTGGGCGAGGTTGTCGCATAGCTCGATGCGGCCGGCGCCGGCGCGCAAGGCCGCCTCGATATTGGTGAAGTTCTCGGCGCAGTATTCGAACAGCATAGGGTCTCCCAAAAGTCGAAACGTTCGCTCCCAGGATAGCGCACGTCTCCGCGTATCACCCCCGCGGGTCGTCCATGCATGAAAACGCGCCTCCCGCCGGATGGCATTTGCGGGAGGCGCGAAGGGCAGGGGCGTTCGCCTCGGGTACGGATCCGAGGCGAACGTCAGCCACCGAGATAAGCGCGACGGACGTCGTCGTTGTGCAGAAGTTCCTCGCCCGTGCCGGAAAGCGTGACCTTTCCCGTCTCCATCACGTAGGCGCGAGTGGCGATCGAAAGCGCCATCTGGGCGTTCTGCTCTACGAGCAGAATCGTGGTGCCCGACTCGTGCAGGTCCCTCACGATTTGGAAGATCTGCTCGATGAGAATGGGGGCCAGGCCCATGGAGGGCTCATCGAGCATGAGCAGATGGGGGCTGCTCATAAGGGCGCGGCCCATGGCGAGCATCTGCTGCTCGCCGCCGGACAGCGTGCCGGCCACCTGTCGACGGCGCTCCTTCAGGCGCTGGAAGTGCGCATAGACGCGCTCCAGGCCGGGGGCGATCTCGGCGCTGGGACGGGTGTAGGCGCCCATTTCGAGATTCTCCTCGACGGTCATCTGCGCAAAGACGCGACGCCCCTCCGGAACGTGCGCCAGACCGCGGGAAACGAGCTTGTCGGCGGGGGCGCGCATGATGTCCTCGCCCATGAATTCGATGGATCCGGTATTGGAGCGCAGGAGACCGGAGACTGTTTTCAACGTGGTGGACTTACCGGCGCCATTCGCACCGATGAGGGCCACGATCTCGCCGTCGGACACCCGGAACGAGACGTCCTTGATGGCGTGGATCGCGCCATAGTACACGTTGATGTCCTCGACGTTCAAAATGCAATCGGCCATGACCCGCTACGCCTCCTTCCGCTTGCCGAGATACGCCTCGATGACGGTATCGTCGTTTTGGATCTCCTCGGCGGTGCCCTTGGCGATCACCTTGCCGAAATTGAGCACGCAGATACCCTCGCAGATATTCATGACGAGGTTCATGTCGTGCTCGATGAGCATGATCGCGATGTTGAAGGTATCGCGGATCTTGACGATGTTCTCCATGAGCTCGACCGTCTCGGACGGATTCATGCCGGCGGCGGGCTCATCGAGCAGCAGCAGGCTCGGATTGGTCGCAAGGGCGCGAACGATCTCCAGGCGTCGCTGGGCGCCGTAGGGCAGGCTGCCGGCCTGATGGTCGGCGAGGTCCTGCATGTCGAAAATCGACAGCAGCTCCAGCGCGCGCTCGTGCGCTTCGCGCTCGCGCCTCCAATACGCCGGCGTACGCAGGATGCCGGAAAGCGTGGAGTACGCCTCGGTGTTGTGCAGGCCGACCTTTACGTTCTCCTCCACCGTCATGGTGTCGAACAGGCGGATGTTCTGGAACGTACGGGCGATGCCCATGCGGTTGACCTGATGGACCGTCTTGCCGCTCGTATCGTTGCCGTTGAGCAAGATGGTACCGCGCGTGGGCGCATAGACTTTGGTGAGCAGGTTGAACACCGTGGTCTTGCCGGCGCCGTTGGGGCCGATGAGACCGGCGATCTCGGTCTTGCCGATGGTGAGGTTGAAATCGTCGACCGCCTTCAGGCCGCCGAAGTCGATGCCGAGATGCAGGGCCTCCAGGACGGGTGCGGAGTCGACGTCGCGCTCGGGCACGATGGAATGGCTCGGGACCGGCACCATCTTGCCACGCTCGAACTCGAATTTAGACATCGGCACCCACCTCCTTCTCACGCGATGCGAACCGCGCCTTGAGGCGCCCCGCGGCCCCCTTGATCGCATCGTTGTTCGACACGATCATGACCAGGATGAGCACGACCGCGTAGACG
>JAHHSP010000027.1 GCA_020025115.1 Collinsella sp.
GCCCATCATGTCTTTTTGCACAGCCATAAATCTGCGCTCCCCTTCTACGCGATCATCTGGAAGAACTCGGCAACGGGACCCAACGCCAGAGCCGGGAAGAAGCTCAGCGCGCCGATCAGCAAGACGACGAGCACCAGCAGGAACACGAACATGCCGTTGGTGGTGGACAGGGTTCCAGCGCCCTCGGCGACCCTGCCCTTCTTCGCCAGCGACCCTGCGATCGCCAGTGTGCCGGCGATGGGCATGAAGCGGGCGAAGAGCATCTCCAAGCCGAGCATGACGTTGATCCAGGGAACATCGCAATCCATGCCGGCAAACGAGGAGCCGTTGTTGCCGCCAGCCGAGGTGAAGGCGTAGAGCAACTCGGAAAAGCCGTGCGCGCCCCCGTTGGTGAGCTGACCCGCCACGCCGGGCATCATGCAGGCGATGGCGGAACACACCAGGATGGCGAACGGCGTCGCCAGGCACAGCACGACCGCCCAGCGCATCTCGGAGGGCTCGATCTTCTTGCCGAGGAACTCGGGCGTGCGGCCGACCATCAGGCCGGCGATGAACACCGTGAGGATGGCGAAGCCGATCATGCCGTACAGGCCGCATCCCGCGCCGCCGAAAATGACCTCGCCCAGCGCAATCTGGAGCATTTGGGCAAAACCTCCGAGCGGGGTGTAGGAGTCGTGCATGGAGTTGACGGAGCCGTTCGAGGCGGCCGTCGTGAAGGCGGACCAGGTGGAGGATGAGGCGATGCCGAAGCGGCTTTCCTTGCCCTCCATATTCCCACCGGCCTGGCCGTCGGTCATCTCGATGCTGACCGCGCCGCCGGCGGCGAGCTGCGGCGTGCCCGCATGCTCGCTCACGGCGATGATGCCGGTGAACAGGACGAGCAAGATGAGCATGGCCGCGAAGATGGCCTTGCCCTGCTTGGTGTTCTTGACGCCGATGCCAAAGGCGAAGCAGCAGGCTGCGGGAATCAACAGCAGGCTCGTCATCTCGATGATGTTGGTGAAGGCATTGGGATTCTCGTAGGGATGGGCGGAGTTGGTGCCGAAGAAACCGCCCCCGTTGGTTCCGGACTGCTTGATGGCGACCTGCGAAGCAGCAGGGCCCTGGGGCAGGAACTGCTCGGTAACGACGCGGGCGCCATCAACGACCTTGCCGTCGAGCTTTACGACGTCGCCCTCGATCTGGGCGCCCTCGATCACATCCCAGCCGCCGTCGGCATCGGGCTCAACCGCGACGGGCTCCATGAGCTCGGCCTTCTGAGCCGGCTGGAAGTTGGAGATCACGCCACCGCCTGCCAGGCAGACGCCGAAGACCAGGTTGAGCGGGATGAGGAGATACAAGACGACGCGCACGAGATCGGCCCAAAAAGAGCCCAGCCCCCGCTCTTTCTCCTGGCGAAAACCGCGGATCAGCGCGAACATGACCGCGATGCCGGTACCGGCCGATACGAAGTTCTGCACGGTAAGCCCCATGAACTGCACAAGGTAAGACAGGGTCGTCTCACCGGAGTAGGACTGCCAATTGGTATTGGTGATGAAAGACACCGCCGTGTTGAACGACAGGTCCCAAGGAACGCCCGGCAGGTGCTGAGGATTGCCGGGAAGAACGGCTTGGAGCATCTGCAGTGCGATGAGCGTCACAAGGCCGAGGCTCGAAAACGCAAGCACGCTCGCCAGATACCGCTTCCAACTCATCTGCTCGTGCGGGTCGATGCGGATCAGGCGATGGAAACCACGCTCGACCGGGCCGAGCACGGGCGACAAAAACGTATGCCCGCCGTCCATGATCCGGGCCATGAACCGGCCCAGCGGAATGGCCGCGACGACGAGCACGGCGACGTACAAGACATACTGAATTGCAGTGCTCATGGGTTACGAATCGCTCCTCATCAAGATATAGATGTAGTAGATCAACAGTCCGATGCACGTGACGCCTATGATCGGGATCAGGACGCTCATACCACCGCTCCTTCCGAAAATCACGGTGACACCCTTCCCCGGGTGCCTGGGAACAGTAAACGGCGAAACGGATTAAAACGGTGTTAGGGTGACGCCCTCCGACCTTAAGATGCCGTAAAGATGCAGATGGGCGGATACGCGCCCCCAGGCGGAGCCCTATACTCATTCCATGCTCGAAGCGGCCCATCGACGGCCGCCGCAATCGATCAACACCCGCGAGAAAGGGCTCGCAATGTCACGCGCTGCATCCGATGTACGGGCGGACCCCGACCTCTTGCTCAAGGCCCTCGAACAGGACGCCCGCGCGCAAGAGCGCCGCGGACACCTCAAGATCTTCTTCGGGTACGCCGCGGGTGTGGGCAAGACCTACGCCATGCTCCAAGCCGCGCATGCCGCCAAGAGACGCGGCGTGGACGTCGCCGCCGGCTACATCGAACCCCATGAGCGTCCCGCGACGGCGCGCCTGGCGCGGGGCATCGAGTGCATCCCGCATATGCCCGTCGAGCACAATGGCATCGAGCTTGCGGAATTCGACCTCGACGCCGCCCTGGAGCGCGCACCGCACCTGATCCTCATCGACGAGCTCGCGCACACCAACGCCCCGGGATGCCGACACGAGAAGCGATACCAGGATGTCGAGGAGCTCCTGCGCGCGGGAATAGACGTCTACACCACGGTCAACGTCCAACACATCGAAAGCCTCAACGACATGGTGGCCTCCATCACGGGCGTCATCGTACGCGAGCGCATCCCCGACCGGGTATTCGACGACGCCGATCAGGTCGAACTCGTGGATATCGAGCCCGAGGACCTGCTCGAGCGCATCAAAGCGGGGCTCGTCTACCGCGCAATGCAGGCCGACCGGGCCCAGCGCAACTTCTTCACCATCGAAAACCTCACGGCGCTGCGCGAAATCGCCCTGCGCCGTTGCGCCGACCGCACCGGCCGCCTCGCCGATGCCGCGCGCGTGCTCGGCAACCGCGACTATTACACCAGCGAGCGCATCCTGGTCTGCCTCTCCCCCGCTCCCACGAACCCACGTATCGTACGGGCGGCCGCACGGCTGTCAAAGGCCTTCCACGGCGAGCTCGTCGCCCTGTTCGTCGAGAGTCCGCGGACCCAGACCATGGACGAGGACGAGCGCGCACGCCTATCCTCGAACAGCGCCCTCGCCGAGCAGCTCGGTGCTCAGGTGGAAACCGTATACGGAGACGACATCGCCTTCCAGATCGCCGAATTCGCGCGACTGTCCGGCATCTCCAAGATCGTCATGGGGCGCACCGGAGAGGCGCACGGTCTTCATCACGCGCTTTTCGGTCGCAAGTCGCTCGTGGAGAGGCTGATCGCCATCGCGCCGAATCTCGATATCTACATCATTCCCGATCAGCCGGTGACGGCGAGACAGGGCCGCGACCGGCGGGCGGCCTCGGGCCCCCACCTGCCGAGCAGGCGGGACGCCCTGATCACGCTGGGGCTATCCGCCATCGCCACGACCGTCGGCGGCGCATTCCGGGGACTCGGATTCGCCGACTCGAGCATCATCTCCCTCTACATCCTCACGGCCCTGCTCACAGCCGTCACGACGACGGGACGCATCTGCACCATCGTGTCGAGCATCCTCTCGGTGGTGCTCTACAACTTCTGCTTCGTGACACCGCTGTTCTCATTTGATAGCTACGACCGAAGCTACCTCGTGACCTTCGCCATCATGTTCGCGGCCGCCATGGTGGCCGCCGAGCTCACCGCGCGCCTCACCGACAACGCGCGCGCCTCGGCGAAAAACGCCTTCAGGACCCGCGTGCTCCTCGAGACCAACCAACTCCTGCAGCGGGCTCAGGGACCCCGGGCACGTGCGCTCGTCTCCATGAGCCAGCTCGTGAAGCTCCTCAGGCTCGACGTGGTCTTCTACCCCGCGGACGGAGGCTTGCTCGGGGAGCCGCTGTACGAGAGCGCCGGAACGCAAGACCACCGCGCATCCCTGCTCACCGAATACGAGCGCGCCGTGGCGACATGGACCTTCAACAACAACAAGCACGCCGGGGCGAGCACCCACACCCTCCCCGAGGCGCAGTGCCTCTACCTTGCATTGCACGCGGGCGACGAGGTGTTCGGCGTCGTGGGCATCGATCTGGAAGGACGCGAATTGGAGGCGTTCGAGCACTCCATCGTCTTGTCGATCGTCGGCGAATGCGCGCTCGCCCTTGAGAGCGACAAGGCGGCTCGCGAGCGGGAGGAGGCCGCCGTCCTCGCAAAGAACGAGCAGCTGCGCGCCAACCTGCTGCGCTCCATCGGCCACGACCTCCGGACGCCGCTCACCGCAATCTCCGGATCGGCAGCGGTGCTGCGCGATGGCGGAGAAAAACTCGAGGACTCGAAACGGGTCGAGCTCGCGGACGCCATTTACAACGACTCGCTCTGGCTGATCGACACCGTCGAGAACCTCCTCGCCATCACGCGCGTCGAAGATGCCGACATGCAACTCAACCTCACCTCGGAGCTCATGGACGAAGTCATCGCCGCCGCACTCAGCCATGTCGCCCGCGAATCGCACGGGCACCGCGTGTCCATCGCGCACGCAGATGAGATCCTCCTGGTTAAAATCGACGTCCACCTCATCATGCAGGTGCTCACGAACCTCATCACGAATGCGTTCAAATACACGCCGAGGGGCTCGACCGTGTCGATCGGGGCGCACCGATCGGGTTCATCCGTCGTCGTCGAAGTCGCCGATGACGGCCCCGGTGTGTCCGACCGAGACAAGCCCCACGTCTTCGACCGCTTCTTCATCGCCGAGGGATCCCGACCCGTCGACTCCCACCGAAG
Organism: Collinsella sp.; assembly: GCA_020025115.1. Classification (GTDB taxonomy): domain Bacteria; phylum Actinomycetota; class Coriobacteriia; order Coriobacteriales; family Coriobacteriaceae; genus Collinsella. The sequence goes on from JAHHSP010000027.1 coordinate 4,782, forward strand.
CTTCGGCCTCGGCCTGTCCCTATGCCGGTCCATCATCGAAGCGCACGGGGGTATCATCGAAGTCGCCGACAACGAGCCCCGTGGAGCGGTTTTTCGCTTCACCCTTCCCGCCGAGGAGATCGAGATACATGAATGACGCCACACGCTCAAGCATCCTCGTGGTCGAAGACGACCCGGCAGTCCGAAACCTCGTGACGACCGCCCTCGACCTTCACGGCTACAACGTCGAGAAGGCGATGGACGGCGAGACCGCCATCATGGATGCGGCATCGCGCAATCCCGACCTCATCATGCTCGACCTCGGTTTGCCGGACATCGACGGCGTCGAAGCCATCTTGAAGATCCGCAGCTGGTCAGCGGTCCCCATCATCGTCATCTCGGCTCGCGTCGAGGACTCGGATAAAATCGGCGCGCTCGACGCCGGAGCCGACGATTATCTGACGAAGCCGTTTTCGGTCGAGGAGATGCTCGCCCGTGTCCGAGCCAACCTGCGGCGCTCGGCCATGACCACCGCTGAATCCGTCGAGGCGAGCACCTTCGACAACGGGAGCCTGCACATCGACTACGCCGCCGGATACGCCGAGCTCGATGGCGAGCGGCTCTCGCTCACACCCACCGAGTACAAACTCCTCATGCTGTTGGCGAAAAATGTCGACAAGGTGCTCACGCACACCTTCATCACGCACGAGATCTGGGGGACGAGCTGGGACAGCGACATCGCGAGCCTGCGTGTGTTCATGCGGGCCCTTCGCAAAAAGATCGAGGCAGACCCCTCACATCCCGCCATGATCCAAACGCACGTCGGGGTGGGCTACCGCATGCAGCGCCTCGAGCCCCGCTAGGCCTCGTCGCCGAAGGAGATGCCGAGGGCACGAGCCTCGCGCACCAGATCGCTTGCAGGGTCGACGTACTTGAGTCGACCGGCGACCTCGGCCAGTGGCATACGGAGCATCTCACCGTCGCGTTGCGCGACCATGAAGCCGTACTCCCCTTCCAAGCACCCCAACGCCGCCTCGACGCCGCACTGCGTGGCGAACACGCGATCTTGCGCATCGGGCTGGCCTCCGCGCTGGGTATGACCGGGCACCGCCACGCGGGTCTCCCGACCGCATCGGGTCTCGACCTCGCGGGCGATCTCGTAGGCGATGGACGGCGAGGTGCGCGCCGCGACGAGCCTCTTGTACTCCTTCTTGGGCAGCGCGGCCTCCTCGCGCGAGATGGCGCCCTCCGCGACCACGATGATGGCGAAGCGCCCGCCCATCTGCATACGGCGATCGATGGCGGCGATCACGTTGTCCATCTCGTAGGGAATCTCGGGGATCAGGCACACGTCCGCGCCGCCGGCGACTGCGGAGTACAGGGGGATCCAACCGACCTTGTGCCCCATGATCTCGATCACGAAGACACGGCCGTGGCTGCTCGCGGTGGTGTGGATGTCATCGATGCACTTGGTCGCGATCTCGACCGCGCTCGTGAAGCCGAAGGTGATGTCGGTGCCCCATGTGTCATTGTCGATGGTCTTGGGCAGGGCTATCACGTTCAAACCCTCTTGCGCCAAGCGGTTGGCCGTCTTGGTGGAGCCGTTGCCGCCCAGCATGAACAGGCAGTCGAGATCGAGCTCTCGATAGGTTTGCTTCATGGCCGCGACCTTATCCACACCATCGGCCTCGGGGATATCGAGACGCTTGAAGGGCGTTCGGCTCGTGCCCAAGATCGTGCCGCCGCGCGTGAGAATACCGCTGAAGTCGGCGGGGGCCATCTTGCGGAACCGCTTGTAGATGAGCCCTTGATACCCATCCTCAAAACCGAAGATGTCAAGCGGCCCTCCCGAGCGATGATCGAGGGTCTTGACGATGCCGCGCATCGTCGCGTTGAGCGCCTGGCAGTCGCCGCCGCTGGTCAATAGGCCGATTCGCAACATGGGTACCCCTTGCGTCGAGATGGGCGCGCGCTCACTGGCCCGATGCGCCCCGCGGTCTTCTCATATGTTCAACAGTGTACGCCCGGGGCCGCCTCTTGATGGATTTCCGCATGCACCTCTTACAAAGCAGGGCTTCTTTAACACGTCGGCAAGCGCCGTGTAAAGGCGGGGTCATGCCTTTTGGCCGCACCATATGCGCCACCGGACGTGACGATAACCTGAAGGCATTCATGTGAAGACGGTGTGGGGCCGACGGGCCCCACACGACGAGGAGGGTCAATCATGGGCAACGATGGGCACGGAAAGAAACGTGACATGAGCTACACCCAGAATCGAGAGCTCTCCTGGCTCAGATTCGATGAACGCGTGCTCGCCGAATCCCTCGACGAGACCGTGCCGCTGTTCGAGCGCCTGAAGTTCATAGCCATCTTCGAGAGCAACATGCACGAGTTCCTCATGGTGCGCATAGGCGGCCTTTCCAGCCTGGCGACCCTTAAGCGACAGCCGCGTGACAACAAGAGCGGCATGACCCCCTCCGAGCAGGTCGCCGCCGTGTTCTCCGAACTGCCCGGCCTCTTCACCCAGGCAGCGGGGTCCCTGCGCCGCATCGAGTCCCTCCTGCGCATGAAGGGCATCGAGCGCATCACGCCCGGAGAGCTTTTCGGTGCTGAACGCGACGCCGTGCGCAGCTACTTCAACCGCAACATCCTGCCCATCTTCTCCCCGCTCATCATCGACCCCCGTCACCCGTTCCCCAATCTGCGCAACGGCGCGCTGTACGTGACGTGCACGCTCGCGGCCGCCTCGGAGGACGAGCAGGGCCTGCTCGGCATCATCGAGGTGCCATCCTCTCTGCCGCGCGTGGTCGAGATCTCCCACGAAGACGGGCGACTGCGCTACATCCTGCTCGAAGATATCATCTTGGCCTGCCTCGATTCCTGTTTCGGCTCCTACACGCCGCAGGACGGCGCGGTGATCCGCGTCACCCGCAACGCCGACCTGGACCCGGACGGAGAGGGTGTCGAGGAAGACGAGGATTACCGCCAGCATATGAAGAAGGTGCTCAAGAAGCGCATGAGGCTGCAGCCCGTCCTCTTGGCGATCCATGGCAGCCTCGATCGAGAGGCCGTCAAGGCGATCCGCAAGGCGCTGGGCCTGTCGCAGCAGGCGGTGCTGAACGTCGACATGCCGCTCGACCTCGGATTCATCTTCGCCTTGGAGGACAAGCTTCCCGGTGGCGCACGCGAAAAGTTGCTCTTCAGCCCCTTCTCCCCGCAGCCGAGCCCCCTGTTCTGCCCCGGCAAACCCATGCGCGAGCAGATCCTTGCCGGCGACAAGTTGCTGTTCTACCCGTATGAATCCATGAACACCCTGCTCGACCTCATCAACGAGGCGGCGCACGACGACGCCTGCATCTCGCTGCGCATCACACTCTACCGCGTGGCCCGCAAGTCGCGCCTGTGCGAATCCCTGATCTCGGCCGCCGAGCACGGCAAGGAGGTCACGGTCCTCATGGAGCTGCGCGCCCGTTTCGATGAGGAGAACAACATCGCCTGGGCCGAACGGCTCGAGGAAGCCGGGTGCACGGTCATCTACGGCGCCGAGGGCTTCAAATGCCATTCCAAGATCTGCAAGCTCACCTATCATGACCAGGGACGCATCGAACGCATCACGCTCCTGGGCACGGGCAACTTCAACGAGAAAACCGCGCGTCTGTACTCGGATTTCATGCTCATGACGGCGCACAAGGGCATAGGCGAAGACGCCAATGCGTTCTTCCGCAACCTGACGCTCGGCAACCTGCACGGCGAATACCGTTATCTCGGCGTCGCGCCCGCCGGCCTCAAACCGCTCGTCATGGATGGCCTCGACCGCGAGATCGCCCGCGCACGCGCCGGCATGCCCGCGCACGCCTTCTTCAAGATGAACTCCCTGACCGATCGCGAGGTTATCGACAAGATCGCCGAGGCGAGCCGCGTGGGCGTACGCGTCGACATGATCATCCGCGGCATCTCATGCATGCTGCCGGGCATCGAGGGAAGCACCGAGAACGTGCACATCCGCTCGATCGTCGGGCGCTTCTTGGAACATGCGCGCGTCTACGCGTTCGGCGAGGAGGCGGACACGGTGTACCTGTCCAGCGCCGACATGATGACGCGCAACACCGAGCATCGCGTCGAGATCGCCTATCCCGTCCTCGACCCCGCCTGTCGCGCCATGGTGCGCAGCTACATGGCCGATCAGCTGCGCGACAACGTCAAAGCCCGAGAGCTCGACGCACGCGGGCGCTGGGTCCGCGTTGCCCGCGCGGAGGACGAGGCCCCCTTCAACGCGCAGGAGCACCTCATGGCTCGGGCCATCGAGCGAGCCCGTGCCGCGGAGGAGGAACGCGCCCGGGCAGCGGCGGAGAAAGAGCGGCGGGCACGCGCCGAGCTCCTGGACTCCGCGCAGCCCCTACCCAGTGCACGCACATGCGAGGCCGCCCTCGCCAGAGGGGAGATCGTGCAAACCGAGGCCACCGTCATCGTTCCGGCAACCCAACCCGCCGAGAGCCGTTTCAAGCGCGGCTGGCGCATGATCATGGACGGCTTCAGGGAGATGTTCTCCTAAGGGCGCCGGCAAGGACGGGCGCCGGCTTCAGAAGATGCTCGGCAGGGGCTCCAAAGCGAGGCCTCGATCGAGGCCCGTCCCCTCATTGGGGCTTAAGCGTCAGCCCTCCAACCGCTCACTCGCCTCAAGCCATGCCATTTCGAGCTCGTCGAGCTCGCCGCGCGCAGCGGCGATGTCGTCCTGCCGCGCGGCGAGCGCGGCGAAATCGGTGGGGTCGATGTCGAACATCCCCCGCTCCAGCTCCTCGACCCTGGCGCGACGCGTCTCCATTTTGCGCTCGAGGGAGGCGATCTCCTTCTTGAGACGCTGACGCTCCGTATTCGAAAGCCCGTTCCGAGGGCCCTGGGCGCCCGACTGCGGGGCGTTCGAGGAGCCCGGGGCATCGCCTTGCCCACCGCCGAATCCGGGGGCTTGAGGACGCTCGGAACCGCCCGCGCTCAAAGCGCCCGTCAGGTGAAGATACTCATCCACACCGCCCGGCACGTGTCGCAAGGTGCCATCGATGAGCGCCCATTGTTGATCGGTCACGCGCTCCATGAGGAAGCGGTCGTGCGTGACCAGGATGAGCGTGCCGGGCCAGCTGTCCAGCAGGTCCTCCACAAGCGCGAGCATATCCGTGTCCAAGTCATTGCCGGGCTCGTCCAGGATGAGCACGTTGGGCTCCTCGAGAATGGTGAGCAGCAGCGACAGGCGGCGCTTCTGCCCGCCGGAAAGATCCTTGATGCGGCTCCACATCTGCTGCTGCGTGAAACCGAGGCGCTCGAGAAGCTTCTCGGGACTCGTCTCCTTGCCCTCGACCATCACATAGCGCTTGCCGCGGGCGAGCACCTCGCGAATCGTGTCCTCCTCGACGGGCTTCAACTCATCGAGCTGCTGAGAGAGCACGCCGAAGCGCACCGTCGAGCCGATCCTCACTCGGCCACGGCGCGGGGCGAGCTTGCCCTGGATGACGTTGAGCAGCGTGGTCTTGCCCGCGCCGTTTTCGCCCAGAAGGCCGTACCGGTCGCCGGCGCCGATGAGCCAGGTCACATCCGAGAGCACGGGGCGCGGGGCCGTCCCATCGCCGGGGCCACCCTCCCCCGCACCGTCTTCATAGCCCGCATCGACGTCGATCACATCGATGACCTGCTTGCCCAGGCGGCTCACCGCGAGGCGCTTCAGCTCGAGCTCATTGCGCACGGGAGGGACGTCGGCGATGAGCTCGCGAGCCGCCTCGACGCGGAATTTGGGTTTGGTGCTGCGAGCCTGTGCACCGCGCGAGAGCCATGCGAGCTCCTTGCGCGCCATGTTCCGGCGGCGCTCCTCGGTCACGGCGGCCATGCGGTCGCGCTCCACGCGCTGCAGGATGTAGGCGGAGTAGCCGCCCTCGAACGGGTCGACGCGTCCGTCGTGCACCTCCCACATAGAGGTGCAGACCTCGTCCAGGAACCATCGGTCATGCGTCACGACGAGCATGGCGCCGCCGCCGCGCTGCCAGCGCGACTTGAGGTGCTCGGCGAGCCAGTTGATGGTGCGCATGTCAAGATGGTTGGTGGGCTCGTCCAACATGAGGACGTCGTAGTCGCCGATGAGCAGACGCGCCAGGTCCACACGCCGTCGCTGACCGCCGGACAGCTCTCCCACCAGGCCCTCCCAGGGCACGTCCGCGATGAGCCCGTCTAAGATCTGGCGGACACGCGGGCTCGCGGCCCACTCGTACTCGGGAAGGTCGCCCACCACGGCCCCGCGCACCGTGGAGGCGTCGTCGAGCGCATCGCGCTGACCGAGCACACCCACCGTCACATCACGGCGGCGCGTCACGCGCCCCGCATCCGGTTCGATCGTCCCGGAGAGCACGCCGAGCAAACTCGATTTGCCGTCGCCGTTCTTACCGACGATGCCGATACGATCGCCCTCGTTGACGCCCAGGGTCACATCCTGGGCGATCAGCTTGGTTGGAAACTCCAAATGCACGCTATCGCAGCCGAGCAGAATGGCCATATCAACGCTCCTCGCTTATCTTTGCACGGCTTTTCATCTTACCAGCCGTCCATACTACCGAGCGGCGCGCATGGGTAGAAGATATAGCGTTGTCATCGATAGGAGGACCTCATGACCATCGACCCCGACGAGTTCACGTTCCGCGCCGCGCGCCACGAGGACTTGGACGAATTCGCCGACCTGTACTGCACGCTGTGGACCAACAGCCTTCGCAACCGCGGCGACTTCGAAGATGCCATGCTCGCGGGACGGTACAACATATCCATGCAGTTCAACCGCTCCCCCATCACGATCGTCGCGGAAGCGGACGGCAAGCCGGTCGCCCTATGCTGCGTCGGCGTGTTCGACGATGGCAAGCCGCGCGTGAACGAGCACTGGCACGAGCGCTATGAGGACCTGCTGGCACAGGCGACCGCTCGCCTCGAACAGGGTGGCGACGACCGCCTGGCCGGATGCCTGTTCGGAGATACGCACGAGAAGGCGACGGCCGACCGCTTTGCCGCCACCGGCAACGAGTTCGCGCAAGCACAGATAAACCTGCTCATAATCCGCCCCGAATACCAGGGCAAGGGGCTGGGGCGGGAGCTGCTGCGACGCGCCCGCACCGCGATCGGAGACGCCGGGCGCACCAAGTTCTTCCTCATGACCGACAGCGAATCCGACTGGCATTTCTACGACCATATCGGCATGACCCGCATCGCGGAGGACCACAGCCAGGACACAGGCGACGGCTTCAC
>JAHHSP010000028.1 GCA_020025115.1 Collinsella sp.
GGGTGGCCGAGGGCCTGCGCGAGGCAGGAGAACCCGTTTCCTCCGCTGACATCGCCGCCGCATTCCGCCGTGCCGTCAAGGTCGCATTCCAGGCGGTTCGCAAGCCCATCGAGGGCACCATCCTGACCGTCCTGCGCGACGTGTCCGTCAAGGCCGACGAATGCGAGAAGCGCCGCATGGGCGTTGAGGAGACGCTGGATGCGCTGGTGGTCGAAGCCTATCAGTCCGTCGCTCGCACGCCCGACCTCCTGCCCGTTCTCAAGGAGAACGGCGTCGTCGACTCGGGTGCCTTCGGCTTTGCCATCTTCCTCGAGAACTTCGTGGCCGCCGCACTCGGCCGCACCTCCAAGGTCGAGAATTTCTCCGCCACCTTCGACGCCGATGCCGACTCCGCAAAAGCCGGCGCGCTCGATCGCGTGAAGATCGAGGCGAACGATGACTGGGAGGGCTCTGAGTTCCGCTACTGCAACGAGTTCCTCTTCAAGGCCGAGAAGCCCTTCGATGAGGACGAGGCCCTGAAGTTCCTCGGGTCCATGGGCGATTGCGAGCTGCTCGTCGGCGCGTATCCCGACTACAAGGTCCATGTTCACTCCAACACCCCCAACCTGGTGCTCGAGCATATGCTCCAGTTCGGTCAGGTCTACGAGGTGTTCATCCACAATATGGACCTCGAGGTCGCCGAGCGCACCGCCAAGATCCATGCAGATCGGGAGGCCGCCGAAGAACCCGCCAAGCCTCTGGGCTTTGTGGCCGTTGCCGCCGGTTCAGGCGAGGCCGAGATCCTCGAGTCCCTCGGGGTCGATGTCGTCGTCTCAGGTGGTCAGACCATGAACCCCTCCACTGCCGACCTGCTCGAGGCCGTCTCTCGCGTGAACGCCGAATCCGTCATCATCCTGCCCAACAACGGCAATATTCGCATGGCTGCCGAGGCCGCCGCGAGTGCGTGCGAGGACAAGCGCGTCTATGTCGTGCCCACAAAGACCGTGCCCCAGGCGTTCTCCGCGATGTTCGCCGTCATGCCCGACATGTCCGTCGAGGATCTCGTCGAGGCCATGACCGAGGCCAAGGCCTCTGTTCGCGACGGTGAGGTAACCCGTGCCGTGCGCGACTCCCAGGCTTCTGATGGCACCCCCATCCATGACGGTGACGTCATGGGCATCATCTGCGACTCGATTGATATCGTGGGCTCCGATGTTCACCAGGTCACACTCGACTGCATCAACCGCATGATGGATGAGGAAGAGGGCGACGCCCTCACCATCCTCGCCGGCCAGGATATGCCCGACGAGGAGTTTGGGCGGCTCATCGAAGCTATCGAGGAGGCTCAGCCCGATTTGGAGATCGACTCGCATCGCGGCGAACAGCCCTTGTATCCCGTCATCTTCTCCATCGAATAGGTTCTCGATCGCATGGCCGCATACCTGAGCGTCCCGCGCGCTTCCGCACGCCTCGCACGGGCCTGCGCGCTGCACGAGGATATAACGCGGCTCAAATATGTGTCAGGTACGCGTGAGGAGGCTCTCCGCCGGCTCGGTATCGAGCGGGTGGAGGACCTTCTTTTCCGTATCCCGACTCGCTATCTTGATTTCACGCGCGCGTATGCGATCGAGAATGCGCCTTTGGGAGAGGTCTGTACCATCGTCGGCACCGTCGACAGGGTCTCCAACCGTCCGACCTCCAAGCGCGGCATGACCGTCACCGAGGTGTTCCTCGTCGATGAGTCCGGCGTCTTGAAAGTTGCTTTCTTCAGGCAGCCCTGGCTTGCGCGCGAGCTCGCCCAGGGCGACCGCCTCGCGTTGATCGGTAAGGTCGAATTCGCCTATGGGTTCAAGCAGATGGCATCGCCTCACTTCGAGAAGCTCGACGGCGTCGGTGCGCGTGCTGGAATCCAGCCCGTCCACCGGGTGGGCGACGGCATATCCCAGGCATGGATGCGTCGCATAGCGTCGGTTGCGCTCGAGCAGGTCGGCGTGTTCTGCGACCCGCTGCCCGCCCCACTTCGCTCTCGCAGGCGGCTGATGAGCCTTTCACGGGCCCTGCGTGCCATCCACTTTCCGCGCCTCATGAGCGAGGTGCCGTTCGCGCGACGCCGTTTGGCATACGATGAGCTTATGTACCTGCAGCTTGCGCTGCGGCTGCGAAACGATGGCGATCTGCTTGATGTCGCGCCGTTCGCGCATGGCCTGGGCGCCCATGTGCGCGCCATGCGGGAGGCGCTGCCCTTCTCGCTTTCGGATGAGCAAGCGGCTGCGGTCGATGAGATCTTCGGTGATATGTGCGACGCCGGGCACGTGATGAATCGGCTGCTGCTCGGCGATGTGGGCACGGGCAAGACCGTCGTGGCTTGCATGGCGCTCGCCTGCGCGGCAGATTCGGGCAACCAGGCGTGCGTCATGGCGCCGACCGGCGTCCTCGCCCGTCAGTACGCCGTCAAGAGCGGCCCGCTGCTCGACGCCGCCGGCATGTCGTGGGCCCTGCTCACTGGTTCGACGCCGGCCGCGGAGCGTTCGAGCATACTCGAGCGCGCCGCATCCGGTGCACTTGACGTGGTGTTTGGCACCCATGCCGTCCTCAGCGACGATCTGCGCTTCAATCGTCTGTCACTCGTGGTCATCGACGAGCAACACCGCTTCGGCGTGGGTCAACGCAACGTCTTGCGAGGAAAGGGGCCCGGTGCGGACCTGCTCGTCATGACGGCCACGCCGATTCCGCGAACCCTGGCGCTGTCGGTTTACGGCGATCTCGATACGAGCATCATCCGCCATCGGCCCGTGCCGGGCGCGGGCGTTTCGACGGTCGTCCTCGAGAGCGGCAGCCGCGATATCGCATATGGGGCATTGCGAGATGCCCTGGCCCAGGGGCGTCAGGCCTACGTCATCTGCCCGATGGTCTCCCCGCAGGACCCGCCCGATCAGCTCGATGACGTTCCCGGCCTCGACATCGACGAGCACGGCCGCGCACGGCAGGCCGTCACCTTGCACGACGTCGAGACGGAGGCGACCGACCTGCGCCGCCTTATTCCCGACGCGTGCGTCGAGGTGCTGCATGGCAAGATGGCGCCGAGGGCGAAGGATGAAGTCATCGATAGGTTCGGGAGAGGCGAGATAGACATACTCGTTTCGACGACGGTCGTCGAGGTCGGCGTCGACGTGCCCAACGCCATCGTCATGCTCATCGAGAACGGCGAGCGTTTTGGTGTGGCCACGGTGCACCAGCGGCGCGGCCGTGTGGGGCGCGGGTCGAACCCTGGCACCTGCTACGTTCTAAGCGAGGTCAGGCCCAAGCGCGGGTCCAAGTCCCCCGCATGGGAGCGACTCCAGGCGCTCGCCAAGACCGACGACGGGTTCGAACTCGCGGAGATGGACCTCAGGCTCAGGCATGAGGGCGAGATCCTCGGCCTGCGCCAGCACGGTGGCGTCGCGCTGCGCTTCGTCGATCTCGATGCCGACACCGACCTCATCGAGGCCGCTCATGAGGACGCTGAGGAATTGTTGCGGTACTCCCGCGATTTGACCGCTTGCGCTACTATGCCCATGCGCCATGAAGTCATTGCGCGCTATGGAGATGTGTTCAAGGAGGTAAGCGGCGGATGAGAATCGTTGGAGGGGAGTGGCGCGGTCGTCTTATCGACGGCCCCAGGGGGCGCGACGTGAGCCGACCCACGACCGATCGTGTGCGCGAGGCCATCGCCTCGATGCTCGAGAGCGCACTGCCTGACGGCATCGAGGGCGCGCGCGTGCTCGATGCGTTTGCCGGCTCGGGTGCGCTCGGCCTCGAGATGCTTTCACGCGGTGCGGAGCATGCCGTTTTCTTCGATCTCGACCGGTCGGCCGCAGTGCTTGTGAAGCGCAATCTCGCCAAACTTTCATGCGCCCCGGCTCGCTTTCGGGTAATTTGCGGTGATGCGGTCTCATCCGCCCGCCGCGGGCATGTTCCGGGTGGAAAGTTCGATGCGGGCCTCCTCGACCCGCCGTATGCGCTCGGTACGCAGCCGGCCATCGAGCTCGTTGGAGCCCTGAGTGAATATGGCCTGCTCGCCGACGGGGCGGTCGTGATGTTCGAGCGGGCCTCCTCGACACCGCCGCTGTCGATCGACGGGTTCGAGCCGATCAAGGAGAAGCGCTACGGACAGACGTGCATCGACCTGTTGCGCCTGAGGTAGGGAGAAGGTATGGCTAAGACGATCCCGCACGTGTTGGTGCCCGGAACCTTCGACCCGATCACCTTCGGCCATATGGACGTGGTTCGCAGGGCCTTGCGCATCTGCCCGCGAGTGACGGTCGCCGTGGCCGAGAGTCTGGGAAAGAACGGGGTGGGCGCAACGTTCGCGCTCGAGGAGCGCGTCGAGCTCGCGCGCCGCGCCCTGGATGGCATGGCCGGCGTTGACGTAATGCCCTTTACGGGGCTTTTGGTTGATTTTGCCCGGGAAGTGCAGGCCGACGCGGTGGTCAAGGGCCTGCGAGCCATGACCGACTTCGAGTATGAACTGCAGCAGGCCGACCTCAATTACCGGTTGGATGCCGGTCTTGAATCCATTTTCGTCATGAGTTCGCCGGAGTACGGCTATCTGTCCAGTTCCGCGGTCCGTCAGATCGCTTCGTTCGGGGGAGAGGTGGACGCGTTCGTCCCGCCCTGCGTGGCAACCGCCCTCAAAGAGCGATTTTGTGGTCTACCAGCCGCAATCTGAAAGATAGACAGATGTGGTACCATGAATCGTTAGAGTATTCAGCAGAAAGGAGACCCTCATGCCGGTCGATAACCTCCCGGGTGAGCGCATCGAGAGTTTGGTCGATGAGCTCGAGGGCATTATCGAGGAGGCACGTCCGCCGTTCGGCAAGGGCGCGCAGCAGAAGATCATCGAGACCGATGTGTTCTTCAATATCCTCGATGAGATTCGCATGAGCTATCCGGAGGAGTGGCAGAAGTCCCGCCGCATCATCAAGGAGCGAGAGGAGTTGCTCGCGAGCGCCGCAGCCCAGGCTGATTCCATCATCGCCGATGCGCAGCAGCAGGCACTCACCATTGCCTCCGAGCAGGAGATCGTGCGTCTCGCCCAGCAGCAGGCCGACGATATCCGCGATCGTGCCAATCAGTACGAACGCGAGACCCGTTACGCCGCCGAGGATTATGCCGAGCAGGTCTTCACGCATCTGGAGGAGAACCTCAAGAGCTTGACGGGCACCGTTTCCCGCTGCCGTCAGCAGCTCAACGACAGCGCCTCTCAGAACCAGGGTCAGGGCTGGTAGCCATGAGTTGCCTGGGTTCCGTGACGGTCGATCTGTCGGACAAGCTCGAAAACCCCGGTGAGTCCCTCCCGGTTTCCGGTCACATCGATGTCGATGCGTATACGGTGGGCGATAAGGAGCTCGCACTGCCTCATGGCGCTACCTATGACGTCGTTTTGACCAACGCCGGTGACGGTATCCTCGCCACCGGAATCGTGCGTGCGGATGTGACGGGGGAGTGCGACCGCTGCCTCGAGACCGCTGCATTCGAGGTCTCCGGCGAGATCGAGGAGTACTATCTCTTCGAGGAGCCCGAGGACCCGGAGGAGTATGAGGACGGGTTCGAACTCGTAAGTCTCGATCGCGTGATCGACCTCGGAGAAGCGATCTCGGATGCCGTCGTGATGGACACGCCGTTCGTCGTCCTGTGCCGTCCCGATTGCGAGGGCCTGTGTCCGATGTGCGGTGCGAACCTCAATGATGGCGACTGCGGGTGTGCCGAGCAGGCCCGAGCCGATTCCGATGAGAATCCCTTCGCCGCCCTCAAGGCCCTGAAGTTCGACGACTCGGATGGGGAGTAGTCCCAATTTCTCGGGATTGTTTTGTTATTTTGTGTGTAACGGTGATTTCTGCTACTATCAATGCTTGCGCGTAATCGCCGCCAGTTATGAGTTGTAAGGAAGGTAAACATGCCAGTACCTAAGCAAAAAAAGGGTCGCGCCAAGACGCACTCTCGTCGCTCGACGAACATGAAGATCAACGCTGCCTCCCAGTCCACCTGCCCTCGTTGCGGTGCCGTCAAGCTTCCGCACCACGTGTGTGGCAACTGCGGTTTCTACAAGGACCGCGAGGTCATCGTCGTCGAGTAAACTCGACTGGCGGTTACGTTGAGTTTCATAATGGCCGGCTCCTCGAGTCGGCCATTTCTGTTTAGAGAGGCTACGTATGAGCGATGTTCGCGTCTGCGTCGATGCCATGGGTGGCGATGAGCCGGCAGAGGTCGTCCTTGCCGGTATCGAAGCGGCCCTTGCGGCCGATCGGTCCTTAACGGTGCTCGTCGCGGGTCCCGAGGAGGTCGTCGTCCCGTTTTGCGATTCCCATGAGCGCGCCGAGGCCCTCGTCGCGCCCGATGTAATCACCATGGAGGACGATCCAATCGGCGCTGTCATGACCAAGCGCAAATCCTCTATCGTCTTGGGGTGCCGTGCGGTCAAGAAGGGCGTGGCCGACGCCTTTTTCTCCGCCGGGTCCACCGGCGCCGTCACCGCGGCGGGTACGGCCTACGTCACTCCGTTCAAGGCCGCGCGTGAGGGCAAGAAGACCGCCATTCGCCCCTGCCTCACAAACGCCCTGCCCAACCGGCGCGGCGGCTTGACCGTCATGTGCGATATGGGCGCCAACCCGGATGTCGAGCCATGGGATATGGTTCGTTTCGCCCAGATGGGCGCCGCTTATGCAAGCTGCGTTCTCGGCATCGATGAGCCGAGTGTCGGATTGCTGTCCAACGGCGCGGAGGAGCATAAGGGCAGCGCCTTCACCCGATCTTGCTATCCGCTCATGGCGGAGCACGTACCGGGCTTCTCCGGTAATTGCGAGGGAGGGGACATCACGAGCGGTTCGGTCGATGTCGTCGTGTGCGACGGGTTCGACGGCAATATCGCCCTCAAGTCTATCGAAGGCGCGGCCAAGTTCATGATGAGCGAGCTCAAGGCGGGCATGACCGCGAATCTCAGAGGCAAGGTGGCGGCGCTGCTCATGAAGGATACGCTGCTCGCTCTCAAGAGCAAGCTCTCCGGCGACGCCAAGGGCGGGGCGATATTGCTCGGTCTGCGCGGCGTGGTCATGATCGGCCATGGGGCCACGAGTGTCGAGGCCGTGAAGAGCGGGGCGCTCGCCTGTGCGGAGGCGGTGCGCGGCGGGCTCGTCGAACGCGTTCGCGAGTCCATGGGGCTCGAAGCGTAACGTCCCCGCATATCCCCACACCCCCGGCTCTTCGCTTGTTTGAGGCCGGGGTTTTTCATGCGCCGCGACTGTGGGCGCGCCCGCGTCGGTGAAATGCTAACCTTGCGACGCCTCACCTGAACGCGGGCGGGCGGCGTCGCTTGGGGTAGAATGAGCACCATATGTGCAAGGTCGGCATCTCACCGGCCAATCGGAAGGGAGCTATGCATGGCACTCGATCGTAACGATATTTTCGAAAAGGTGTGCGATATCGCGTCTGATGTGCTCGGCGTCGAGTCGGACGAGCTGTCTGAGGCGACCACTTTCGACGACCTCGACGCGAATTCCCTTGATCGCCTGCAGCTCGTCACCGCCATGGAGGACGAGTTCGATATCGAGATCGACGACGATAAGCTGATGGACATCAACTCCGTCGCCGGGGCCATAGACGCCATCGCGCAGACTCTGGGGGAGTAGGTTTTGTCCATCGCGGATAAGCTCGCACTTGCCCAGCAGATCTGTGGGTACGAGTTCACTGACGTACAGCTGCTTCGCAGCGCCATCACTCATCCCTCAGCCGTTGAGGGGGAGCCCGTTTCGGCCTCTTACGAGCGTCTCGAGTTCCTGGGCGACTCGATCCTCGGTTCGATCGTCGCCCTTTCGCTCTTCAAGACCTACGGGACGTTCGACGAGGGCAAGCTGACCCGTCTCAAGGTCTCGCTCGTCTCGGGCGCCACGCTCTCCGAAGTCGGTCTCGAGCTGGGGATCGACAAGGTCATCATCCTCGGCGCCTCCGAGCAGGGGACTGGTGCCCGAGGCATGCACTCGGCCCTCGAGAACGTGTACGAGTCCCTGGTCGGCGCCCTGTATCTGGACGGCGGCTGGGATGTTGCCGAGGCTTTCATCACGCGCACCCTCAAGCCGCATCTCGCCGATGAGCGCGCCGAGCACCCGTCCAATCCCAAGAGCTATCTTCAGGAGTGCGTCCAGTCCGACCACATGGAGCCGCCGTCTTACAAAGTGATCGGCGAGGACGGCCCGGCGCATCAGCCGACCTTCACCGCAGTCGCGCTCGTCGACGGCATCCGTCGTGGGCGCGGCACCGGTTCCTCCAAAAAGGAAGCCGAGGCCGCCGCGGCTCTCGATGCCCTCGAGCGCATGGGTTACACCACCAACGGCGTCATCTTGAAAAAGAAACTCGGGTAGCGAGGGGGTCGCGTGTATCTGAAGTCGCTGACCCTCAAGGGGTTCAAATCCTTCGCGGACCGCGCGCACATGACGTTCGAGCCCGGCTTGACGGTCATCGTCGGCCCTAACGGATCGGGTAAATCCAACGTCTCCGACGCCATTCTGTGGGTCTTGGGCGAGCAGAGCGCCAAGCAGCTGCGCGGTCAGGCCATGGAGGATGTCATCTTCTCCGGATCCTCTGCGCGCAAACCGGTCGGCGTCGCCGAGGTCACGCTCGTCCTGGACAACTCCGATCATATGCTGCCCGTCGATTTCGACGAGGTCGCGATCACGCGCCGCATGTACCGCTCGGGTGAAAGCGAGTACCTCATCAATTCGAGCCCCTGCCGTCTGATGGACATCCAGGACATCCTGCACGATTCGGGCTTGGGCAAGGATACCCACTCCATCATCTCCCAGGGCAAGCTCGATGCGATCTTGCAAAGCCGTCCTGAGGAGCGGCGCGGCCTTATCGAGGAGGCCGCCGGTATCTCCAAGCACAAGCGCCGCAAGGAGCGCGCGTTGCGCAAGATCAAGAGCATGGACGAGCACCTCACCCGCGCTCGCGATATCAACCGCGAGATTTCTCGTCAGCTCAAGCCCCTCGAGCGCCAAGTCGATCGCGCGCGCAAGTACAAGGACCTGTCAGCTCGCGCCAACGAGCTGACGCAGGTCCTTGCCGTCGATGAGCTCCGTCAGCTGCAGGCCCAGTGGGTCGATCTCGAATCCGCCTCGCGTGAGAGCGCGGCGGCGCTCGAACTTGCGCGCTACCGCCTCTCCGAAAAGGAGCGGGAGCTTGAGAAGCTCCAGGTCATGCTCGAGGAGAAGGGCCTGTTCGTCGGCGATTTGGGTGAGCAGCGCCGCCATATGCAGGACGTCGTCGGTCGCATCGGTTCCGATATGCGCCTGCTCGAGGAGAAGGGCCGCAACATGGTCGCGCGCCTTTCCGAGATGCGCGGCACCCTTTCCGCTTCGGAGCATCAGCGCAAGCGCACGCTCGAGGAGTTATCCGAGATCAATCGTCAGCTCGATGAGGAGCGCGCCGCGGCCGAAGTTGCCGGGGCCGATGTCTGCGCCTTCGAGCCCGCCGCCGATGAATTGCACGCTCGCCGCGTCGAGCTCGACGAGCTCATCTCCGCTCTCACGCGCTCCGTGCGCGACGCGCAGCGCAACGCCGACAGCGCCGCGCTCGAGCTCGTCAAGGTGCGCGAGACCCTCTCCAACGCCGAGATCGAGGACGGCATGTATGCCAAGCGCCTCGAACAGGTGGATGACGAGGCCGACGAGCTTCGCGCCTCCCTCGTGCATCGGCGCGATCGCTCCGTCGAACTCGAGTCTGAGCTGGAAGACGCCCGCAAGGGCCGGCAGGAAGCCAAAGAGGCGCTCGACGTCGCGATCTCGGCGCTCGCCCAGCTCCGCGAGCGGGAGGGAGATGCTCGCACCAAGCTGGCCGATGTTCGCTCCGAGCTCTCCGGACTGCGCAAGCTCGACGCCAACCTCACCGGCTCATCGCCGCTCGCCGCGCGCGTGGTGAGCAATCGCCCTCAGGCGTTCGCCGCTCGCCTGGGCGACCTCATCGAGGCTCCGCGCGATCTCGAGGGGCTCGTCGAGCAGCTCCTTGCGGAGGACATCGACGCCCTGGTCTGCATGGACTCCGCCGCGCTTTCCGATGCCGCGAAGTTCGCGCTCTCCATGGATGATGCCTCCGGGGAAACGTTGATGGCCCCTCGCGATATCGTCCCCTCCGCCGTCTCCCCTGAGGCCGCAGGGCGTCGTTTGGTCGAGCTGTTGCAGGTCCGCGACGGGTATGCACCCGTTGTCTGCGCCCTGCTCGGTGGCATCTACCTCGTGGATTCTCTTGAAGAGGCCCTCCGTGCGCCGGTTTGCCCGGGCGTCTTGTATGTCACGGCCGATGGCGCGCGCGTCCGCGATGGCGGCGTCGTGCGCGTCGGGCGCTCCTCCGGTGCGGCCTC
This sequence comes from Collinsella sp., assembly GCA_020025115.1. Classification (GTDB taxonomy): domain Bacteria; phylum Actinomycetota; class Coriobacteriia; order Coriobacteriales; family Coriobacteriaceae; genus Collinsella. Next base: position 10,367 of record JAHHSP010000028.1, read on the forward strand.
CGGTGCCCTTGAGCGCAAGCGCCGCATCCGCGAACTTGAAGGAGTCGAGCCCGACCTGTGCGCCGTGTTCGATGCCGCCGAGCGCCGTGTGTCCGAGGCAAATGAGGCCATCGAAGATGCACGATCCCGTGATGGTGAGATGGCGGGGGAAATCTCGCGTCTCGAGGGCGAGCGCACGTCCCTGCTTTCCGAAATCGGGCGCATGGAGCACTCCCTCTCCACGAAGCTCGCGGAGCGTTCCAACTTGGCTCGACGCCGCGAGGACGCCGCCGCCGCAGTTCGGGCCGCCCAGCCGCGCGTGGATGAGCTTGAGATTCGGCGCGACGAGGCCCGTGGCATCGTCGATGAGGCGACTCATCGCCTGGCCGATGCCCAAGACGACCTTGAGCGCGTCCGTCGCGACGATTCGGAGGCCGGTTCCAAGCTGGCCGACGCCAAGGTCCGCCTCGCTCGGGCGAACGAGCGCGTGCGCAGCCTTTCCGCTCGCGTACCCGAGCTCGAGAAGCGCCTGGATGGCATCGATCGCCGTATTCGCGGCACCGAGCAGTCCGCTCGTTCTCTCGAGGTGCTGCGCCTGCGTGTGGACCCGCTGCACGATCGCTATCAGGCCCTATCCGAGCGAGCGCTTGATTGGGCCGCTCGCTTGAGGGACCGAGCCTCGCTCGAGGAGGCAGACTCGGCCTCGCTCAAGCGCACGATCGAGGACGCCAAGTCCGAGGTCGCCCGCGCCAAAGTCGAGGTGGATATGGCCTCGGCGGCGGTCAACGAGCACAAGATCACCCGGGGCAAGCTTGAGGTGCAGGTGGACGCCGCTGTGAAGGCGATCACCGCCGATGGCTCGACGGTCCTCGAGGACGCACTCAGGCTCCCGGCTCCGGACGACCGTGCGGCCGCCGAGCGTGAACTCAACGGTCTCGTTCGCCAGATCAACAACCTGGGCCCTGTGAACCAGGTCGCCATGGAGGAGTACGAGACGCTCAAGAACCGTGCGGACTACATCGCGGATCAGCTTGCCGACCTCGAGAGCGCCCGCAAGGCGCTGACTAAAATCACCGCGGCCATCGATCGCAAGATGCGCGCGAGCTTCCTCACGACCTTCGAGAAGGTCGACGAGAACTTCCGCGAGGTGTTCCAGATGCTGTTCCCGGGCGGCCAGGCCCATCTTGAGATGACCGACCCCGAGCACCCGGCGGACACCGGCATCGAGGTCGTTGCCCAGCCGCGCGGTAAGCGCATCACCAAGATGATGCTCATGAGCGGCGGTGAGAAGAGCCTCACGGCGCTCGCGCTGCTGTTCGCGGTGTATCGCACGCGCACGGTGCCCTTCTACGTGCTCGACGAGGTCGAGGCCGCGCTGGACGACTCCAACCTGTCCAAGCTCATCGGTGCCATCGATTATCTGCGTCAAACGACGCAGCTTCTCGTCATCTCCCATCAGCGCCGCACCATGGAGGACGCGGATGTCCTGTAC
>JAHHSP010000029.1 GCA_020025115.1 Collinsella sp.
GGGCATGCTGCTCGCTTTCGTAGTGGTTGATCACGTCCAAGCATACGCCATGTCCGCCATCGGCCGCGGTAGTGCGGCGTGCGCCAATCTATAAACCAGAACCACGCGGAGCTCGGGCGCGCTCCTAGGCGTTGGGCGCCTTGAGGCGGTCGAGTGCCGCCGGGAGGTCGTGGAGGGTGGGCAGCACCTTTGCGCATAGGGCGCGTATCTCGGGTGTGGGATCGTTGTAGTCGGGGACCATGATCGTGCGCATGCCGGCGGCGGCGCCCGACCGCACGCCGTTGAAGGAGTCCTCCACGGCGATGCAGCGGGTGGGCTCGATGCCCAGGCGGCCGGCGGCGGCGAGGTAGACGTCGGGAGCGGGTTTGTGATGTTCGATGTCCTCATCGAAGACGGCGGCATCGAACGACTCCATGAGGCCGAGGTGCTCCATGCTCGCGATGGCCCGGTCGCGCGCGCTCGAGGTGGCGAGCGCCACGGCGAGACCCCGCTCGCGCACCGCGGCAACCGCTTCGGCGGCGCCGGGCTTGGGCTCGAGTTCGTCTTCCCAGGTCGCGTCGAATATCTCGTGGCGGCGATTGAAGAGGCGCTCGGTGAATGCGGGGTCGCCGAATTCATCGTCGATCATCTTCATGGCATTGGGAATGCTGCACCCCACGAACGCCTGCAAGATGCGCTCGGGGATTTCGATTCGCAAGTCCCGTGCCGCCCGCCGCCATGCGGCCTGGCTCACGCGCTCCGTATCGATGAGGGTGCCGTCCATGTCGAAGATGACTGCCTGCATGCGGGATCCTTTCGGGAAAGTGCCTGGGCAGCATGGTAGCAGGACGGGGCGCCGCCGGGGTTCGCCTTTGTGGACGTGGCCCGCGCCTACAACAGCTCGCCGTGGGCGCGGACGTAGAGCGTCTTGACGATGCTCGTGAGCAGCAGATAGCCGATCATCATCGCCGCGAGGACGCCGAAGAACGCACCCGGCAGCGGCACCAGGTCGAGAGCCGCGTTCACGCCCGGCACGTAGGGCATGGCGGTCACCAGGCCCACGCCCAGAACCGTGAGGGCGGTGAGGGACGCGGCGGGCTTGCTCTGCACAAAGGGCAGGCGCTCGGTGCGCAGCAGGTGGATCACGAGGGTCTGCGTCCACATGGACTCGACGAACCAGCCGGTCTGGAAGACGAGGGCGAACAGGGCGCGCTGGGAGGGGTCGGCGAGGGCGTCCCAGGGAGCGCCCATCACGAGCGGGCACACGACCCAGAACATCACCGCGAAGGTCAGGATGTCGAAGATCGAACTCACGGGACCGATTTTGAGCATGAAGCTCACGATGCCGCGTGCGTCCCAGGTGCGCGGGCGGGCGAGGAACGACTCGTCGACGCGATCCCAGGGCAGCGCGGCGCAACTCACCGTGTAGGCCATGCCGAGCAGGAGCAGCTGCAACGCGCTCATGGGTAAAAACGGCAGGAAAGCGGCGGCGACGAGCACGGAGAGCACGTTGCCGAAGTTCGAGCTCGCGGTGGTCTTGATGTACTTGATGGTGTTTCCGTACGTACGGCGCCCCTCGACGATGCCGTGTGCGAGGACGGTGAGCTCCTTTTTGAGCAAGATGATATCGGCGCTCTCCTTGGCGACGTCGACGGCGGTGTCGACGGAGATGCCGCAGTCGCTGGCGCGCATGGCGGCGGCGTCGTTGATGCCATCGCCCATGAAGCCCACGGTGTGCCCGCCGTGCGTGCGCAGGACCTCGACGATGCGGGCCTTCTGCAAGGGGGAGAGCTTTGCGAAGAGCCCCGTGCGCTCGGCGCGCTCGGCGAGCTCGTCATCGTTGAGCAGGTCGATGTCGGCGCCGGTGAGCATGTTGCGGGCGTCGATGCCGACCTGCTCGCAGATGGTCGCCGCAACGGCGGCGTTGTCACCGGTGAGCACCTTTACGGCGACGCCCAGGTCGCCGAGCTCCCGTATGGCCGCCTTGGCGCTGGCCTTGGGCGGATCGAGAAAGGCGAGGTAGCCGATGAGCGTCATGCCGCGCTCGTCGTCGGCGGTGAGGTCGCGGGCCTCCACGTCGTTTCGCTGGGCCACGCCGACCACGCGCATCCCGTGCTCGTTGAGGCCGCGGACGCGGTCGAGAATCTGCTCGGCCTGCTCATCGGTGAGCGGCAGGACTTCCCGTCCGACCTCGACCGTATCGCACGCGTCGATCATCTCCTCGACGGCTCCCTTGGTGATGGGCTGGCGCTTCCCGGTGGCGTCTTCGACCACCACGCTCATGCGGCGACGGTCGAAGTCGAAGGGAATCTCGTCGACCAGGCGCCAGTGGTCGCGCGCGGCGGCGATCGTCGCGGCCTCGGGGGAGGTCCGTGTGTCGGACGACCCCGCTCGCGCGTCCATGCTGCGGCCGCCGGCGGCAAGATCCTCGGCGCGCTCGATGATGGCCTCGTCCATGAGGTTGCGCAGGCCGGTTTGGAAGACGCTGTTGAGATAGGCGTGACGGAGCACGCGGTCGCTCGGTGCGCCCAGCACGTCGAGATGGCGTTCGAGCACGATCTTGTCACGCGTGAGGGTCCCGGTCTTGTCGCAGCACAGCACGTCCATGGCGCCCAGGTTCTGAATGGAGGAGATCTCCTTCACCACGACATCCTTGGCGCGCATGCTCTCGGCTCCGCGCGCAAGGCAGGTCGTCACGATGACCGGCAGCATCTGCGGCGTGATTCCCACGGCGACGGAGATGGAGAACAGCAGCGCGTCGAGCCAGTCGCCCTTGGTGAGGCCGCACAAGACGAACACTATGGGGCACATGATGAGCATGAAGCCGATGAGCACGCGGGAGACCGACGCCACTCCGGTGTCGAAGCTCGTGGCGGTGGGGCGGGAGTCGAGTGCGCTCGCGATGCCGCCCAGGTAGGTGCGCGCGCCGGTGGTCACGACCACGCCCTTGCCCGAACCGCTTTGCACGGTGGTGCCCGCGAAGGCGAAGTTCGTGCAATCGTCGATGAGCAGCGCTCGCCCGATGGGCCTATCGATGGCGGCCGGGGTCTTCTCGGCGGGGTCGGATTCGCCGGTGAGGGCGGCCTGGGTGAGGAACAGGTCCTTGGCCGAGACGATGCGCAGGTCGGCGGGTATGATATCGCCTGCGGCAAGCTCGATCAGGTCGCCGGGGACCACGTCCGCCAGCGGGATTTCGGCGGCGCCGGTGTCCTCGCGCACACAGCGGCAGGTGATGGAGACGAGGCCCTTCAGGGCATCTGCCGCCGCCGCTCCGCGGGTATCCTGCCAAAACGATATGCCTCCGGAGATGAGGACCATGAGGCCGATGATGATGGCGGTGGAGGGGTCTGCCTCACCGGGTGCGGCAAGGTAGACGTTTGTGTACAGCGAGATCGCGGCAAGTGCGAGCAGGATGAGGGTGAACGGGGTGAGGAACGCGCGGGAGAGGCGGGCGGCGAGCGGCTCGTGATGCTCGGGGGCGATGATGTTGGCTCCGTGTACCGAGCGGACGCGATGGGCCTGCTGTTCGGTGAGGCCGTGCTCGCCGGTGCCGAGCAGGTCCATGACCTCCGCGGCATCCAGGCACCCGATGTGCGCGATCTCGGGATCGAGCCCCGAGGTGCGTTTTGCCGCCGCGGCCGAGGTCGCGTTGTGGCGAACATGCGAGTTCGCGTTGCCGATGGCGCGGTGGATGCCGCGGCGCACGCGGCATCCGACCATGTGGGAGCCCGTGCCGATTCCGGCGGCCTCGATACGGTCGATGTGCTTCATCCAGGTCATGAGGCACCTCCTTGACGTTGTCCCGGCACTGCCGGGTGTGTGGTCGAACAAGGGGAGATGCGCCCATGCAGGCATGGGTCGATCGCGACGATCGTCGCAAGGACATCGATTCGGTTGCGTTGCGATGGCGGACGACGCCCGTGCGTCCGTTATGCCCGGGGATTCATCGTCCGGTCAGAAGGCGAGGGAGCGGGCCGCGGGTGCCGCCATGGCGCAATCGGGGTTTGCTAGCCTGCTGGGCACAGCTACTGGCAGGGTGGTCCATGACGCACCTCCTTCTCGGTCGCGGCCGGGGCCTTCCTTGAGATCCGCACGCTAGTGTAGACCGCCCGTTGGGGCTGTCAAGCGCGATTTCAGTTTAATTCACAAATTGAGAAGGTTTGTAAAGAGGGCGTTAAGTGGCTCGATTTGGAGACGGCCCCCACATCGAGGCCCGTATGGCATATGCTGTACGGGATTGTCGTTGGACCGCGGCGAGGGGAGGGGCGCATGGAACGCGCGAAGCAGGTATCCGAGTCGATCGAACTCGGCGTCGTGCTGGCATTGGTCGGCGGCTTCATGGACGTCTATTCCTACGTCGGCCGCGGTGGCGTGTTCGCCAACGCCCAGACGGGCAACATCCTGCTCGCGGGCGTGCACATCTCCGAGGGCGACATCCCCCTCGCCATGCATTTCCTCTTGCCGGTCCTGTGCTTCTCCGTCGGCATCATGATGAGCGATTTGGTGCACGAGCGTTTTGCCAGCGTCTTGCATTGGCGCCAACTCACCGTTTTGGCCGAGGCCCTCATCCTGCTCGGCGTGGGCTTGCTTCCCCCCGAGCACAACATGCTCGCCAACGGCCTCACCTCGCTCGCCTGCGGCATGCAGGTCGAGAGCTTCCGCAAGATCCGTGGACGCGGCATCGCCACCACCATGTGCATCGGAAACCTGCGCAGCGCCCTGCAAAACGTCGACGATTACATCATCACGCACGAGCGGGGTTTTCTCGCCAACGGGTTCCTGTACTTTGGCGTGATCGCCGTGTTCGTGTGCGGCGCCGTGCTCGGCAACTGGTGCCTCGGGCGATTTGGGCTTTCCTCCATCGGCATCTGCTCGCTGCTGTTGCTCGCGGCGTTCTTCATGATGTTTTCCGATCGCGAAGCCGAGGTGGAGTGCGGGGGCGCGGGCGAGTAGGCCGCGTTCGATCGGCTCACATGGGTCGCTAAATCGCCCTCACCACGGTCCCGCCGCCCAGGACGATGTCGCCGGCGTAGACCACGACCGCCTGGCCGGGGGCGATGCCGCGCTCGGGCTCGTCGAAGATGAGCTCCATCTCACCCTCGGCACTCGGCGACCTGCGCAGACGCGCGGGCTGTGCGGGATGACGGTAGCGGATCTTGGCGCTCACGGGCAGGCCCTTCCCGCCGCCTTCGTCCAGCAGCTCTTCCATGATGCGCGCCGGAGCGCTCCAGATCCAGTCGTCGGCGATGAGACCGCCCGCCATGAGGTCCTCGACTTCGCCGAGGGTGACCGTGTTCGTCGTTGCATCGATGCCCGTCACATAGACGGGGTGCGCGCAGGCTACGCCGAGCCCCTTGCGTTGCCCCACGGTGTAGCGAATCGCCCCGTGATGGCGTCCCAGCACGCGGCCGGCTGGGTCCACGATGTCGCCCTCCGGCAGCGGAGCCCCGTTGCGCCGTTCGATGTACGAAGCAGATGCCCTGGCTGTCGCGTTTTCCGGCGTTTTCGAACCCCTGCTCGCGGGCGATGCGGCGCACGTCGCGTTCCTTGAAGAGGCCGCCGAGGGGCAGCAGGGTGCGCGCAAGGCGTTCCTGTGTGAGCGAATACAGCACGTAGGTCTGATCTTTCGAGGGGTCGAGCGCGCAGCCGAGGGTGCGGACGGGCTCGGCCCCCTCCGCCCGCGCGGCGATCGCATCGATGAGTTCGCGCTCTCCGTCGCGTCGCATCGCGCCACTCCGGCACCTGTCGAGTGTGCCGATGCATCCATAATGGCCCGTGGCTATGAAATCGCAGCCGCGTTCCCGGGCGTGGCGGAGCAGTGCGTCGAACTTGAGATGGCGGTTGCAGTCGATGCAGGGATTGGGCGTGCGCCCCGACTCATAGGTTCGCACGAATCTCTCCACCACCTGGCGCTCGAAGGTCGCACGCATGTCGATGACCTCGTGCGGGAAACCCAGGCGCTTGGAGATCGCGGCGGCATCGTCGGCGTCCGAGCCGCTGCCGCAGGCTCCGGGGACGGCGTCGCCGTGCAGCAACATGGTGGCGCCGAGGCAGTCGTATCCCTGCTGGGTGAGCAGGTAGGCGGTAACGCTCGAATCGACGCCGCCGCTCATGGCGACGAGTGCGCGCTTGCGGGTCATGGATCTCCTTTGCGTGGGGCTAGGCGAAGAGGGCGGTGGAGAGGTAGCGCTCACCGGTATCGGGGAGCAGGGCGACGATGGTCTTGCCGGCATTTTCGGGGCGCTTCGCCAGCTCGAGCGCGGCCCAGGTGGCGGCTCCCGAGGAGATGCCGGCCAAAACGCCCGCCTGCCGCGCGAGGGCGCGGCCGCAGGCGAGCGCGTCCTCGTTTTGAACGGCGATGATCTCATCGTACACGGTGGCGTCGAGCACCTCGGGCACGAACCCCGCTCCGATGCCCTGGATGGCATGGGGGGCGGCTGAGCCTCCGGAGAGCACGGGCGAGTCGGCGGGCTCGACGGCGACCACGCGGACATCTTCATTCATCTGCTTGAGATAGCGCCCCACGCCGGTGATGGTGCCGCCCGTTCCGACGCCCGCCACGAAGACGTCCACGTCGCCTTCGGTGTCACGCCAGATCTCGGGGCCGGTGGTCGCCATGTGCGCCGCGGGGTTCGATGGATTGGTGAATTGCCCGGCGATCCAGCTCTTGGGGATGCTCGCCGCGAGTTCCTCGGCTCGGGCTATCGCGCCCCTCATCCCCTTGTCGCCCGGGGTGAGCACGAGTTCGGCGCCATAGGCGGCGAGCAGGGCCCGTCTTTCGGCGCTCATCGTCTCCGGCATGGTTATCACGAGTCGGTACCCGCGCGCCGCCGCCAGAGCGGCCAGGCCGACGCCGGTGTTGCCGCTCGTCGGCTCGATGATGGTGCAGCCGGCGTCCGGCTCGATCGCGCCCGCCGCCTCCGCCTCGTTCAGCATGTTGAGCGCGACGCGGTCTTTGACCGAGCCGGCGGGATTTTGGCGCTCGAGTTTCACGAGCACGCGGGCCTTGAGGTCGAGTTGGCGCTCGAATCGGACGAGTTCGAGTAGGGGCGTGTTTCCCACGAGCTCGTCAAGGGAGGTGTGGATGCGGGTCATGTCTGCTCCTTTTCACGGTGTCGGTAATTGTAAGGCGTCGGCGGCGGTTTTGCCCGTGTGCATATAAACATACCAAAATCATAGGGATATGTCGCTTCACGGGGGTTGAATTGGAATCGAGCGTCTCCCGTTCGCCCGTTTGCGGGAAATAACCCATATGCCGCAGGGGGTTGTCTGCTATGCTTTGGCCAGTTGGAACAGACGAGACGGAGGTGCGGGTATCATGCTGGTGTCGACGAAAGGGCGCTATGCGTTGCGCGTGATGATCGACCTCGCGGAGCATCGGTCCGATGGACGCACGCCCCTCAGGAAGATCGCCGCCCGCCAGGGGATTTCTGAGAAATACCTCGAGAACATCCTTACGACGTTGGTGCGCCATGGGTTGCTGTCCGGACTGCGCGGAAAGGGGGGCGGTTATTGCCTCACGCGCGAACCCGAAGATTTCACCGTCGGGGAGGTCTTGCGCTTGACGGAGGGCTCGCTGTGCCCGGTCGCCTGCTTGGAGCACGGCCACGACGGCTGCGATCGGGCGGATCGCTGTCGGACCATCTGCGTGTGGCGCGGCCTCGATTCCCTGATCGAGAATTATCTGAACGGTGTGACGCTGGCGGACCTGGTGCGCGAAGAATCGCCCGAGGAACCGTCGGGCCCCTGTGTATCCTAGGGCCCTGGGCGCCTAGTCGCCGGCTCCGACCCCGAGTATCGTGCACACGATGCTCACGATGATGCTGCCGAGCAGGGCGGCGCCAAAGCCGCTGATGGAGATGCCGGAACCAAGGAGGTTCACGGACAGCCAGCTGGCGAGTTCGAGCATGAAGCTGTTCACCACAAGCTGGAACAGGCCCACGGTGAGGCAGGTGAGCGGTAGGGAGATGACCGTGATCAGCGGCTTCACCAAGGAGTTGACGAGCCCGAGGAACAGGCCGACGAAGGCGAAGCTGAGCCAGGGGTCCGCGGCTCCGAAGGGCTGGATGCCGGGGACGATGAATGCGGCGACGGCGATGGCGATGGACGTCAGGAGCCAGTTGAGGAAGAAGCGCATGGAGGGCCTTTCGGGTAGGGTCCGGTGCTGCGGGGGTGCGGATCGCTCGCCGACTCGATGCACCGGGCGGGAGGCTTGGCGGGGAGCCGGCGGCTGCGCCGGCTCGGCCTTCCCGTTTATTCTACCCATACCGCGCATGGGCCATCGGGTGTGAGGAGCGATATGCGACGCTATGAATACGGCGATGCCCGCGGGGCCGTCGCGGTGCGTGGGGATGACGCCTCGCGCCTCATCTCGTTTTTCATCTTCAACACCGAGGTCCAATTCCACGCCTATGCGCCCGACGGGCAGTCCGTCGAGGACCCGGCCGTGGGCGGCCGCCTCGATGCCGCCCTCTACGCTTGCAGGGACCGTTGCCTGTATTTCGAGCGGCGCCTGTCGCGCACGAGGCCCGAGTCCGACATCTGCCGCGCACATGCCGGCGCGCCCTCGGAGGTCGGCATCGCGCCCGAGACGGCCGATCTCATCCGCCGTTCCATGGGCTACTGCGAGCGCAGCCGAGGAACCTTCGATGTCACGATGGGGACGGTGACGCGCCTGTGGGATTTCCACGAGGGCGTGGTCCCCAGCCCGTTGGCCCTTTCGCGCGCGCTTCCGCACCTGGGGTGCTCCCACATTCATCTCGGAGGCACCGCCGCCGCACCGACGCTGGCGATAGATGATCCCGAGACGGTGCTCGACCTGGGAGGCGTGGCGAAGGGGTATATCGCCGACGATCTCGCCGGCATCCTCGCGGGTCATGGGGTCGAGCGCTTCGTCATCAACCTGGGGGGCAACGTGCTCGTGCGCGGTGGGAGGCCGCGGGACGATGCGGCTCGTCCGCCCATTCGAGCCGGAGCCCCTTGGAAGGTCGGCATCGTCAACCCGCGCGACCCGGCGCACTATCGCGCCATCGTCGATGTCTCGGATGGCTCGATCGTGACGAGCGGCCTGCATGAGCGGCGCTTCACGCGGGGTGGGAGGACGTATCACCACATCCTGAGCCCGCAAGACGGCATGCCGGCGCGCACCGACGTGGCAAGTGCCACCATCATCGCGCCCGCGTCGATCGACTGCGACGGTTATTCGACCGCGGCCCTCATGTTGGGTATGGACGAGGGCCCGGCGTTCGTCGAGGGGATCGACGGTGTCGAAGGCGTGTTCATCGGCGATGAGGATGAGGTGCGATGGACATCGGGCATCGCCGACAGGCTCTCGTTGGTGCCCACGCTGCCGCGCTGGTAGGGACCGAACCGTCCTCCGCCGCCGACGCGCCCCGCCTGTTCGCATGGAATGCTTTAGTGCTCTACTGTGATAAACTGTGCCAAGGTGGCGTGCGCGCTGCCATTTTTTACATCATGGATGCCCTCGGCGCATCGCCAGGGCGGTTGCGTGCCCATTGCGGCAAGGTTGGTGGTTTCGTTGAATATCGAGAAGATGTTCGAGCGTCCCGATGTGGACCAGCTCGTCGAGGCGTTTCGGCTCGTCGAGGGCCCTGATGAGATCCGCGCGTTCCTGACCGATCTGTGCACCCCGCGCGAGATCTGCGATTTCGCCCAGCGCCTGCAGGTCGCCCGGTATCTGGACGAGGGCGAGCCCTATGTCGAGGTCCAAGCCCGCACCGGTGCCTCCTCGACCACGGTGAGCCGCGTCTCCAAGTCGCTCAACGGCGAGTACGGCGGCTACCGAAAGGTGCTTGTCAAGTTCGGCGATCAGTAGCGCGCCGATACGCTCAGACGGTCCCGCCCCTCGCGGCCACAAGGCTGCGGGGGGCGGTTTCTCTTGCATGCCGGGGATGCCCGTGCGCCGGTGTGATTGCGGGGCGCATGTTCTTCGGTGCGCGATCGTGCCCGCGCGGGCGTGTAGGATAGGGCTATGCAACTTCTACCGAGGATGGGGAGCATGGGGCTGAAGGTCTATACGACGCAATCCGTGACGGCGCTCACGGGTGCCGAGATATCGCTGCTCGAGGGCGCGGTGCGCGAGTTCGGGCGAGCCACGCTGCTGGTGCCCACGTTCGCCGAGCGCGATCTGTCCCGTCGCGCCCTGGCCGATGCACGGGTCGGTACGGGCGTCGACGTGGCGACGCCCGCGACATGGGTCGAGGGGCTGTGGGGGCTTTTCGGCGACGGCCGCCGCATCGTGTCCCCGCTCGAGCGACGCATGCTCGTCGCCGCCCTCATGTCGGGGCGAGATGCCGGGCAGATCGCCCCGCTTCGCGATAACCCGGGGACGGCGCGACTCATCTCCCAGATCGCCGAGGCCCTTCTGCCCGAGCTCGCCGTCCCCTCCGTGCCGGGGGGAAGGGAGGTCGAGCCCGATGGAGAATCCGAGCGGGCGGTGTTCTCTTTGGTGCGCTCCTATGCGGACATGCTGGCCGCGCGCGGCATCATCGAGGCTTCGGAGGCCTCGTCCATCCTGGCGGCCCTCATCGACGATGGCGCCCCCGCGAGCGCGCGGTTCGTCGCCGTGCGCGATGTCCTCCGCCTGCCCGGCCATGTGATGCGCCTGCTGAAGGCCGTCGCCGGTGCGGGCGAGGTCGCCCTGCTCCTCAATCCCGACCAGCGTTCGCTTGCGTCGGAGCTCGCCGCTCCCGTCGGGGTGGCCGCGCTCGACGATGGCTCCGAGGCTCCGCGCTTCCACGGCGATCCCGAGTTCCTCGAAGTCGCGGGTCCACATGCCCGTGGCGCCGCCTATGCGCGCACCCTCGTCGAGCTCGTGGGGGCTGGACGTGACGTGGTGGTGGCGGCCCCCCGCCCCTCCGAGGTGTTTGAGGAGGTCTCGCCCCGTCTGGCGGCCCGCGGGATCGGCGCGGAGTGCGCTTTCACCGTCCGGTTCGGCGACACCGTGGTCGGCCGTCAGTTCGCCGCCCTGTCCGATGTGGTCGCCCGCATGAAGGCGGCGGGGGAGGATTCCGCGCGCGCGGCGACGTGGTGGCCCGCCCCGGAGCTCACCGACTGGCTTTACTCGCCGCTTTCCGGCATGGACCCCGATTCCGCCCGGATGTTCGACAAGAAGGTCCGCTCCAATCGATCCCTGACGCCCGAGGCGGTTCTGCGCACGCTGCAGAGCTATCAGAGCCAGATGACGACCAAGCGCCAGCGCTCCGACCAGCTCAAGCCCTATGCGCAGGTGCCTGCCGTGTGCGCGAGCGTCGTGACCTATTTGTGGCAGGAGCGACCGGTCTCGGCCCTCAAGGCCATGTACGCCGTCGCCCGCGCCCTGCCCCCTCGCGCGTTCGGGTGGACGGACGGAGCGGCCCGCGCCGGAGTAGAGGCCGCCATGGCCGCCAAGGCCATCGAGGCCCTGACCGACACCGCTCGCGAACTGGACGTTCCGCAATCCGTTGCCGTCACGGTGTTGGATGGCCTGACGGTCTCCGCCCGCCGTCGTGCGGAGTCGATCGACTTCGATCGCATGGGTTGCGAGGGCGATGCGGATATGCCCTG
>JAHHSP010000003.1 GCA_020025115.1 Collinsella sp.
CGCGCCACATGCTCACCCTCGTCGCCTTCGCCGTGTTCGGCATGATCACCAACCAGCTCTTCTATCTCCTCGCCGTGCGCATGACCAACCCCGGTACCGCCACGGTCATGCAGTGTCTCCAGGTCGTGATCATCATGGTCTATTCCTGCATCACGAGTCACCGCATGCCACGCCGCCGCGAGATCGTCGGCACGGGCCTGGCGTTTCTCGGGACGTTGCTAATCGCCACGGGGGGCGATCCCACCACGCTGTCGATCCCCCCGATGGGCCTCGTCATGGGATTGCTGTGCGCCATCGGCGGGGCGTGCATCTGCATCATCCCCGTCAAGATCCTGCCGGAGTACGGATCGATGACGGTCACGGGCCTCGCCATGTTCGGGGCGGGCGTTGGCATGAGCGCGGTGGTGAGGCCGTGGCAGAACATGCCCGTCATGGATGGTGGCGGGTGGCTCGCGCTTGCCTTGCTCACCGTCGTCGGATCGTTTCTTGCGTACTCCCTCTACATGCAGGGCGTTAAGGAGATCGGCTCGGTCCGGGCGAGCCTTATCGGCACGGTCGAGCCGCTTTCCGCCACGGTTTCGAGTGCCGTCATTTTGGGTACCGTGTTTATGCCTACCGATCTAATGGGATTCTCTCTGATCGTCGCCATGGTGTTCCTCACGGTTTGATATGGCGGTTTACCTGCGATTCAAGCGAACTCGTTCAGCTTCTTGCCAACTTGATTGGCAAGAGGTGCGCTTGAGTCGCCCTTTTTGACGCGGCATGATTGATGTCGTCGGGAAGCCGCTTGCACGTATCGCGCGGGCCTCCCCGGGGCGTCCGGTCGAGTGAGAAGAGGAGGGGCCATGAACGCACGCGACATCCGTTTGGTCGAGGTCGTTTCCGCGAATCCGCACATCTCCTCCGTCGAGCTGTCGTCCGCGTTCGACATCAGCGAGCGCACGCTGCGCACGTATGTCCGCCGCGTCAACGAGGAGCTCGACGGCGTCGCCCATATTCACCGTCATCGCGGCGGCGGTTACAGCATGCTCGTCGATGATGCCGAGGCATGGGAGTCCTGGCTGGAGGCCAATCGCCGCGATGGGCAGCGCACCACTCCGTCCACCCCCGCCGAGCGCGTCTCCTATCTGGTGAACGATCTGGTCATGCGCCGTACATGGATTACCCTCGACGACCTCTCTGAGATGCTCTACATCTCCAAGAGCGCCCTTTCCAACGATCTTCACGAGGTTGAGCGCAGGCTCGGCCAGTTCAACCTCACGCTCGAGAAGCGCCCCCGCTACGGTCTGCGCGTTTCCGGCGCCGAGATGTCCCGTCGCCTGTGCCTGGCGGCGAGCGCCATGGATGCGAATGAGGGCGCCCTCGCCGCCATGGGCGATGCCGACGTCTTGGCCTTCGGCGATATTGGCGGCTCCAAGGCATTCCAACAAATCGCCGCATGTGTCGATGCCGTGCTGGTTGAGAGTGATTTCCACATCAACCCCGTAGCGCACCAGAACTTGCTGGTCCACATTTCGATCGCCCTTTTGCGCATCGAGGAGGGCTGCTACGTCCCCATGCCCGAGGAACGCCTCGAGGCCATCGGTCAGACGCATGAGTTCGAGGTCGCCCACAGCATCGCCTGCAAGATCAAGGACCGCCTTGGCATCGAACTGCCGGGTGAGGAGGTCGCCTATATCGCCATTCATCTGGCGGGCAAGCAGACCCTTTACGACGCCGGCGAGGACAGCCGCAACATCGTCATCTCCGATGAGGTGTGGTCGGTCGTGACCGATATGCTCGAGAGCGTATGGGCGGCGTTCCGCTTCGATTTCCGTAATGACCTCGAGCTGCGTATGAATTTGGCGCGTCATATCGTGCCGCTCTCGGTCCGACTGCGCTATAACATGAACCTCAAGAACCCGCTGCTCTCCGATATCCGCTCCCGCTATCCGCTTGCCTGGTCCATGGCGACGTGCAGCTGCGAGGAGATCGAGGCGCATTGGGGAGGGCCGCTCTCCGACGACGAGGTCGCCTATATCGCGCTCGCCTTCGCACTTGCCCTCGAGCGCACGTGCGGCGAGACCCCGCGCAAGAACGTCCTCGTGGTATGCGCGTCGGGCGCGGGCAGCGCCCGTCTGCTCGAGTATCGCTGCCGCAAGGAGTTCGGCGAGTACATAGATACCATTTCCACGTGCGACGTCCTGCATCTGGACGATGCGGATTTCTCGCACATCGACTACGTCTTCACCACCGTGCCCATTAACCGCGTCCTGCCGGTGCCGGTGCGCGAGGTGAGTCATTTCTTCGACGCGAGTGAAGTCGAGGGCGTCCGCCAGCTGCTGCGCTCAGGCGACAAGACCGATTTGATTGGCCATTACTTCGACCGCGAACTTTTCTTCACGCACCTGGACTGCTCCACTAAGGAGGAAGTCCTGCACATATTGTGCGACGCCGCATCCGCGCGCGGTGTCGACGCGTCTTTCACCGACCTCGTTTTCAAGCGCGAGGAGACGTGCGCCACGTCGTTTGGAAACAGCGTGGCCATGCCCCATCCGCTCGAGGTCGCGAGCGCGCAGACCTTCGTTACCGTGGGACTGCTCGACCGCCCGGTCGATTGGGATGGTGCGGGGTGCCCGGTGAGCGCGGTTTTTCTCATTGCGTTTTCACGTGGGCGCGGTCGGGACGCCGACCGCGAGCTCGACAATTTCTTTGGAATCCTCGCCGACCTGTTCTTGGACGAAGGGGCCATCCAAAGACTGGTTCGCGAGCAGACGTGGGACACCTTAATCGACGTGCTGGCCACGGTGGCATAGCACAGGAACGACGGACATAGGTCCGGACATCAGGAAGGAAGATACATGGCAGATCAGGAGCAGAGCGTCGAGATGATCTCCTTCGCGCTCATCGCCGCAGCCGGCAGCGCCCGCAGCCTCGCGTTCGAGGCGCTCGCGGCCGCCCGCGAGCACGATTTCGCCCGTGCCGACGAGCTGATCGCTCAGTCCAAGGAAGCCGCCCTGGAGGCGCACCACCAGCAGACTCAGCTCCTCGTCAAGGAGGCCAACGGCGAGCATACCGAGGTCAACGTCATGCTCGTTCATGCTCAGGACCATCTGATGACCTCCATGCTCGCACAGGAGCTCATCTCCGAGATGATCGAGCTTCATCGCGCCATCGCGGCCAACTAGCTTAGGTCCAATTAGGGTATTCGCGCCACAAGGGCGCCAAGATATGGGTTCGTCCCAAGAAACGGAGTAACCATGAAGATCCTGCTTGTTTGCGGTGCCGGCATGTCCACCAGCATCCTCATGAACAAGATGAAGAAGCATGCCGAGGATAACGGCATCGAGCTCGAGATCTCCGCCACCAGCGTCGAGTCCGCCTCTGAGGTCAGCGCCGACTACGACGTCATCCTCATGGGGCCGCAGGTCTCTTATCGCAAGCCCGCCGTCGAAGAGGCCACGGGCAAGCCCGTCGCCGTCATCCCGCCCGCGGATTACGGCATGGCCAACTGCGCCAATGTCTTCAAGCTCGCCAACGACCTGCTCGGCTAATCGACCGGGTCCATAAGGAAGGTAATAAGCCAATGTCCAAACTTGAGAAGATGTTCGAGAGCCCGATCTTCGCCAAGCTGCAGGAGTGGGGCGGCAAGGTCCAGTCCAACAAGGTAATCGCCTCCATCTCCAACGGAATGATGGCCATCATGTCCCTCGTTCTCGCAGGTGCCGCGTTTATGATCGTCGCCACGCTGCTCGACGTTGTCGGTGCCATCGAGACCACCGACCAGGTCTATCAGTGGCTGTGCGTGCCCTACAACATGACCATGGGCCTTATCTCACTGCCCATCGCCTTCGCGGTCGGCTACTCCTACTCCAACGCCCTCGGTATGAAGGGCGCCATGGCCAATGGCCTTGTGACCATGATCCTCTTCCTCATGGTCGCCGCCCCGTCCCAGAATGTGACCCTCGGTGAGTCCACCGCCACCATGATCCCCACCCAGTTCCTGGGCGGCCCCGGCATCTTCGTGGCAATGTTTCTGCCGATTATTTCCGTGCGCATCATCAAGTTCTGCAAGGACAAGAATGCCACCATCAAGATGCCCGACTCCATCCCGCCCTATCTTGTCGACTCTTTCGCCAACATCATCCCGCTCGTCATCAACCTCGTCGTGTGGGAGGGCCTGTCCATCCTCTGCCAGGTTCTCATGAACGGCGCCACCCTGCCGGCGCTCATCATGGGCGTCATCTCCATTCCGCTGTCCGGCCTGACCTCCACCCCCGGCATGTTCGTTCTGCTCGCGATCTCCATGCTCGCCTGGACGCTCGGCCTGCACGGCCAGGGCATCGTCGCCGTGGTCACGCTGCCTGCGATGATGGCCGCCTTTGGCACCAACGCCGAGCTCGCCGCCGCCGGCCAGCCCACGGTCTTCGCCCCGATTTTCACCTTTATGTTCGCCACCTCCGCCGGTGGCGCCGGCAACATGCTATCCCTCGCCGTCTGTTGCCTGCGCTCCCAGTCTGAGCGCCTGCGCGCCGTGGGCAAGGCGGGTCTGGTCCCTGCGATCTTCAACATTTCCGAGCCGATGATCTTCGGCACCCCGGTCATGTACAACCCGCTGATCGCCATTCCGATGATCGTCAATTCCCTGATCTGCATGGGCGTCGTGTTCTTGGGCTTCTCCGTGGGCTTCTTCCAGAACCCCTACATCCTCATGCTCACTCCGCTGCCGGTCGGACTCTCCACCTTCCTCGCTTCCATGGCTTGGCAGAACGTGCTGATCCCGGTCGTGTGTTTTGCGATCGCCTACGTCGTGTATATTCCGTTCGTCAAGATCTACGACAGGCAGTGCCTTGCCGACGAGCAGGTTGCAAACGAGCAGGCCGCCTCGTAAGTTAGCGGGAGGGCTTGATCTGCCCGGCAGCCACCTCGGTTGCCGGGCGGTCTTCTTCGGGGTGCCCTCGCGCAGGCGCTCCACATGACTGGCGCGAGTCCGCCGCCGCAATACGGCCGTGGACTCGCCTATGGGCGCGATTTATGTGAATACAGGGCCTCCAGGCCCGGTCCAAGAGAGGAAGTAGCATGTCTTTGTTCCCGAAAGACTTTCTGTGGGGCGGCGCCGTCGCCGCCAATCAGTACGAGGGTGGCTGGAATGAGGGCGGCCGTGGAATGACCGAGAGCGACTGCTCCTCGAGCGGCAGCATCAAGTCCCTGCGCTCCATGACTTATCGCATGCCCGACGGCACCACCGGCAGCTGCCCGATGTTCGCACCGTTGCCCGAGGGCGCCAAGCTCGACGTGGTCGAGGGCGAGTACTACCCCTACCACGATGCCGTCGACTTCTACCACCGTCATTCCGAGGACATCGCCCTGCTGGGTGAGATGGGCATCAAGTTGTTTCGCATGTCCATCGCCTGGAGCCGCATCTTTCCGACCGGCGTGGAGGAGGAGCCCAACCAGGAGGGTCTGGACTTTTACCACACCATCTTCGCGGAGCTGCGCGAGCAGGGCATCGAGCCCCTTGTGACCCTGTGCCACTACGACACCCCGCTCTACATCGAGCAGGAGCTCGGCGGTTGGGAGAACCGTGAGACCATCGGGCTGTTCGACCGCTTTGCCCGCTGCGTCATGGGCGAGTATAAGGACGAGGTCCGCTACTGGTTGACTTTCAACGAGATCAACAGCCCGCTGATGATGCCGTCCTTCTTGCCGAACTATCCGGACGCCAAGATGCGTTCTAACTTCCAGGTGCTGCACAATCAGTTTGTGGCCAGTGCCCGTGCCGTCAAGTTCGCGCACGAGGTCCGTCCCGATGCCATGGTGGGCTGCATGCTCGCCGGTCGCTGCAGCTACCCGTTCACCTGCGATCCCGCCGACATGATCGACAACCTCCAGGGCAAGCAGGAGTCGCTTTTCTATGCCGGTGACACTATGGTACGCGGCGCCTACCCCTCTTTCGCTCGCCGCCTGTGGGAGGCCTGGGGTGTCGAGCTCGACACCGAGCCGTCCGACTTCGAGGATCTAGCCGACGGCTGTGTGGACATGGTGACCTTCTCCTATTACTCGAGCAGCACTTCCACCACCCATACCGATGTGGAGCGTGCGAGCGGAAATTTCAGCTCCGGTGCCAAGAACCCCTACCTGCAGTACAGCCAGTGGGGTTGGTCCATCGATCCGACGGGCCTGCGCTACTTCCTAAACGAGCTCTATGACCGCTATCAGAAACCCCTCATGGTCGTCGAGAACGGCCTCGGTGCGCAGGACGTGCTCGAGGAGGACGGAGCCGTCCACGATCCGTATCGCATCGAGTACGTGCGCGAGCACGTGCGCGCCATGGGTGAGGCCCTGGCCGACGGCGTCGACCTGATCGGGTACACCCCCTGGGGCATCATCGACCTCGTGTCCGCCTCCACCGGCCAGATGGCCAAGCGCTACGGCTTCGTCTACGTTGACCGTGACGACGAGGGCAACGGCACGTTGGCCCGCTATCGCAAGGACAGCTTCCACTGGTACAAGAAGGCTATTGCGAGCTGCGGTGAGGACCTTGACTAACGGCCGCCCCGGCGCCTGCCGGCTGGGTATTTCTCTGTACCCGGAGTTCGCCTCACGTGAGGAAAACTTCGATTACCTGCGCCGTGCGGCCTCGCATGGTTTCGATGTCCTATTCCTGGCACTCCTCGGCGTCGAGGGGACCTATGAGGAGATTGTCGAGCGCTACCGACCCTACACGCGCCTAGCGCACGAGCTCGGCTTCGAGATCTTCTGCGACGTCAACCCTATGGTGCTCAAGCGTCTGGGTGTGGGCATCAGCATGTTCCAGGGCGGTATCGATCTGACCTTCTTCAAGGAGCTCGGCATCGATGCGATGCGCCTGGACCTCGGTATGAGCGATCTTGAGGAGGCCGAACTCGCCAAGAATGCAGATGGCATCAAGATTTGCATTAACGGCGCCACGGTGACCGACCACGTGGGTGCGCTGCTCTCCTGCGGCGCCCCGCGTGAGGCGCTCGTGGGTTGCCACAACTACTACCCGCACCGCTATACCGGGGTGTCGCTCGACTATTTCATGCGCGGGACCGAGTACTGGGCCAAGCGCGGCATGCGCCTGCAGGCCTTCGTTTCCTCCGGGGCACCCAACGCCTTCGGCCCTTGGCCGGTGACGGAGGGGCTGCCCACGCTTGAGATGCATCGCGACCTGCCCATCGAGGTTCAGGTCAAGCATTTCGCGATGATGGGGTGCGTGACCGACATCCTCGTCGGCAACTGCTTTGCCACCGAGGAGGAGCTGGCCGCCATGGAGCGTGCCAATTCCGACCGCGTTCGATTCACGACGCGACTCGTGGGTGGCCTTCCCGAGGATATGGAGCGCCGTCTGGGGATGGACCTGTCCGTACGCGGTGATTGCACGGGCGGCTATATGGTTCGCACGCTCGAGAGCCGCATGGACCCGGCACCTGTCGAGCCGTTCAACACGGTCGACATCGAGCGCGGGGACGTGATTATCGACAACCGCCTGTACGGTCAGTACGCCGGAGAGGTCCAGATCGCGCTCGCGCCCATGAAGAACAGCGGCAAGACCAACGTGGTCGGCCACATCGACGAGCGCGAGCATGTCTTGCTCGATTATCTCGCTGGTGGTACCCGCTTTGCGTTCGACATCATGGAGTAGGCTCAGCTCACCATCTCGATGCCCTGCTTGATGCCGTCGACGCCGAGGCGGCCCTGGCCGTAGGCCACGAGGTTGCCCTCGGCGTCGATGAGGTAGGTGACGGGGACTGCGTTGACGGCGTAGGCGCTCGCGGCCGAGAGTTCGGTGTCGAAGTAAACGGGCAGGTCGTAGCCGTTTTCTGCGATATAGGCCTCGGCGACCTCGCGCGTCTCGGAGCCGGTGGTGAGGTTGACCATCATGAAGTTGACGTCCTGGCCGAGCTCGGCGTACGCCTCGTCGAAATCGGGCATGCCCTGTTTGCACACGCCGCACCAGCTGGCCCAAAAGCTCAGGACCACGGGTTTTCCCTTGAGGTCGGAGAGCTTGACCTGCTCACCGGCGGCGTTGGTAACGGTAAAGTCGGGTGCGGGCTCGGGTTTGGGCGCGGCCTCGCCGGATGCCTCGGCTGGCGCCTCGATGGTTGTTGCGGCGGGGGTTTTGTCCAGGCCCCGGTACAAGGCCGCTGCTCCGCCAAGGACGATGATGAGGGCGAGCGAACCGATGAGGATGAGCTTCTTCTGATCCATGGGATTCCTTACATGCCATATGCGCTCCGGGATGGACGCGGACGGTACGGGGTTAGGACAGCGCGCCGACGATGCCGGTCATGGCGCCGGTCGCCATGAGGACGCCGAGGCAGACGAGCAGGACGCCGGAGAGGGCGTTGACGATCTTGTAGTGGCGTTTAATCGCATCGAACGCGCCTTTAAGCTGGTCGATGATCAGGGCGCTGATGAGGAAGGGAATGCCGAGCCCCGCGGAATACGCGAGCAGCATGAGCATGCCCTCGCCGACATGCGCGGCCTGACCGGCGAGCATGAGGGCCGAGCCGAGGAAAGCGCCCACGCACGGCGTCCAGCCGAGGGAGAACACGACGCCCAAGACGGCGGACGACGCAAAGGTGAGGTCGCCTGCGGCGCGTGCCGTCTGGCCGCCCTGGAAGATGCCGAGCTTGATGACACCGAGGAAGTTAAGGCCCAAGGCGATCACGATGCCGCCGCTCACGAGGTTGACGGCGGTTTGGTGCTCGCGTAGGAAGCCTCCGATAGTACCGGCGAGCGCTCCCATGGACACGAAGACGATCGTGAAGCCGAGGATGAACCCGAGGGCGTTGACGAGCGTGCGCCTCCCGCCCCGCGCCTCGCCCCCGGCGAAGTAGGCGAGATATATGGGGAGCATGGGCAGCAGGCAGGGGGAGATGAAGGTGATGATCCCCTCGAGGAATGCGGCGAGGTAGGTCATGGGCCGTCCTTTGCGGTCGGGGCGGTCGTGCGCGCCATGGGCGCGGTGTTTCCTGCAGTCTAAACGAGTGCGCGTTCAAATGCGTGTGACTTTGTCACCGTCCTCGGGCCTCCACGGCGAATCTCGATGGAGCCGCTTCTCGTCATGCCGTTCGACCTCGGCATATGCTATCATCTTGGCCACTGCGTTGACGGAGAGGTCGGGCCTCACCGCTTTGCCGCAAAGAGAGGGAGGGCCATCGGCTGCGAGCCCACCCGCGGCGAGGAGCCCCGAGTTCACTCCCGAGCTGCGACCTGAACGGCGCATGGGGTTCGGCGTGCAACATACGCCCATGTCCAATTGCACATGCTGAGTAGGGGAGCCGCGAGCCCGTGCGATATCGGGCAAAAGAGGGTTCGCCGGACAGACAGCCGGCGGCCAATCAAGGTGGTACCGCGGAATCTCATCCGTCCTTGGGAGTGCGAGCGATCGCACGATCCCGGGGGCGGATTTTCTTATGGAACAACATGGCGCCGAGATGGCGCCGACGGACGAGAGGGGAACAGATGAGCCTGATTGACGAGCTTGAGGAGCTCGAGCAGCGAACTCGCGAGACGATCGAGAGCGCCGAGACGATCGATAAGCTCGAGGCCGCCCGCGTGGCGCTCATGGGCCGCAAGGGCGAGATCACCGGCCTCATGCGCATGATGGGCAAGATCGAGCCCGAGGAGCGCCCGGTGCTCGGCAAGCGCGCCAACGAGATACGCCGCATGGCCGAGACCCTGCTCGACGGTCGCATGAAGGACCTCAAGCGCGCCGCCGTGCGTGAGCTCATGGCCACCGAGGCCGTGGACATCACGCTGCCCGGCGCCCGTCCGCAGATCGGCCACGCGCACCTCATCAACCAGATCATCGAGGAGATCGAGGACGTCTTCTGCGGCATCGGCTATACGGTCGAGGCCGGACCGCAGGTCGAATCCAGCTGGTACAACTTCACCGCGCTGAACGCCCCGCTCGACCATCCGAGCCGTTCCGCGCGCGACACCTTCTATGTGAAGGACAACGCCCCCGGTACCGCGGCGCACCCCGAGCAGCACGCTCACGGCGAGTCCGACGTGCTGCTGCGCACCCAGACCTCCGGTGTGCAGGTGCACACCATGGAGACCCAGGAGCCGCCCATTTACATGATCGCCCCGGGACGCGTGTACCGCCCCGATACGGCCGATGCCTGCCACCTGCCCCAGTTCCATCAGATCGAGGGCCTCGTCGTGGATGAGGGCATCACCTTCGGCGACCTGAAGGGCACGCTCGATTACTTTGTGAAGTGCATGTTCGGAGAGGACCGCGCCACGCGCTACCGCCCGCACTTCTTCCCGTTCACCGAGCCTTCCTGCGAGGTCGACGTGAGTTGCGGCGTGTGCGGCGGCGAGGGCTGCCCCTTCTGCAAGCACTCCGGTTGGATCGAGATCTTGGGCTGCGGCATGGTCGATCCCAACGTCCTGCGCAACTGCGGCATCGATCCCGAGGTCTACTCGGGCTTTGCCTTCGGTGCCGGCGTCGAGCGCATCGCGGCGCTCCGCTACGACCTGCCCGACCTGCGCACGCTGGTCACCGGCGACATGCGTTTCCTGAATCAGTTCTAAGAAGAGGTTTGAGATGAAAGTATCCTACGACTGGCTTTCCAGCATGGTCGAGCTGCCGGACGATCCGTCCGAGCTCGCACGTGAGTTCATCCGCACCGGCACCGAGGTCGAGGCTATCGAGACGGTGGGCGAGTCCTTCGACCGCATCGTGACGGCCAAGGTCCTTTCCAAGGAGGCCCACCCCGATTCCGACCATCTGTGGGTCACGATGGTCGACGTGGGAGCCAACAACGTCGATGCCGAGGGCGACCCGCAGCCCCTGCAGATCGTGTGCGGCGCGCAGAATTTCAACGAGGGCGACCATATCGTGACCGCGATGGTCGGCGCCGAGCTCCCCGGTGACATCAAGATCAAGAAGGGCAAGCTTCGCGGTGTCGTGTCCATGGGCATGAATTGCTCCGCCCGTGAACTCGGCCTCTCCGCCGATCACGAGGGCATCATGATCCTTCCCGAGGATGCCCCCATCGGCATGCCCCTCGCGCAGTACCTGGGCACATCCGACACTGTGCTCGACTGCGAGATCACCCCTAACCGCGCCGACTGCCTTTCCATGATCGGCATCGCGCGCGAGGTCGGGGCCATCTACGATCGCGACTTCCACGTCGACCTGCCCGTCATCGCCGCCGAGTCCGGCGCGCCCGCCGCCGAGACCGTTTCCGTCGAATTCGTCGACGAGGGCTTGTGCGACCACTACGTCGCCCGGGTGGTGCGCGGCGTGCACGTCGGCCCCTCGCCCGAGTGGCTCGTTCAGCGCCTCAATTCCTGTGGCATCCGCACGCACAACAACGTCGTGGACATCACCAACTATGTGATGATGCTCACCGGCCAGCCCCTGCACGCCTTCGATTTGAACGCATTCGAGGAGAAGGGCGGCAAGCGCGCTGTGGCCGTGCGCGCCGCGCGTGAGGGGGAGATTTTCCGCACCCTCGACGACGTGGAGCGCACGCTCTCCGCGGGCATGGGCCTCATCGCCACTGGCGAGGCCGGCGCGACCCCGGTCGCCCTGGCGGGTGTCATGGGCGGTATGGAGTCCGAGGTCACGGATGCCACCGTCGACGTGCTGGTGGAGAGCGCCTGCTTCAACGCCGGTCGCACTTCTCACACCAGCCGCGACCTTGCGCTGATCTCCGACGCCTCCATCCGCTTCGAGCGCCAGGTCGACGAGACCGGCTGCGTGGATGTCGCCAACGTCGCCTGCGCCCTCATCGAGCAGCTCGCCGACGGCCGGGTGGCTCCGGGTTGTGTCGATGTGTATCCCGCGCCCAAGCAGCTTGCCCCCATCAGCCTGCGCCTCTCTCGCGTGCACGAGCTGTGCGGCGCGCCGATCGACCCTGCTTTCATCGAGACGGCGCTCACGCGTCTTGGTTGCTCCGTCGATGCCGAGGGGGAGGGGGACGCGCAGGTGTTCGCGGTCACGCCCGCCACGTTCCGCCCCGACCTCACCCGCGAGATCGACCTGATCGAGGAGGTTTTGCGCCTGTGGGGCATGGACCGCGTGGAGGCTACCATCCCGGCGGCGCGCAACCACATCGGCGGCCTCACCTATGAGCAGCGCCTCACGCGCAAAGTGGGCCAGATCCTGCGCGCGTGCGGCCTCAACGAGACCATGAACTTCTCCTTCGCCGCCCCCGGCGATCTCGAGCGCATCGGCATGGCGGACGAGGGTCGCGGATGCCCGGTCGAGATCATGAATCCGCTCGTGGCCGAGCAGACCGAGATG
The DNA here is from genome assembly GCA_020025115.1 of Collinsella sp. GTDB lineage: Bacteria > Actinomycetota > Coriobacteriia > Coriobacteriales > Coriobacteriaceae > Collinsella. Next base: position 12,269 of record JAHHSP010000003.1, read on the forward strand.
CGCCGCTCGCTCATTCCGGGCCTTTTGCAGTCCGTCGAGTACAACATCAAGCACAGCACCGCCAACGTGCAGCTGTATGAGATCGGCACGTTGTTCTTCGGACGCGAGAACGCCAGCAGCCCCAAGGAGCGCGAGTCCGTGGCGGGCGTGCTGTCCGGCTCCATGGGCGATGTGACCTGGAACTACAAGCCCATGCCGCTTCGCTTCTTCGACGGCAAGGGCGTTGTCGAGGAGCTGCTCTCCCAGCTGCGCATCCCCAAGGTCCGCTTCCGCCCCGCGGATGGCGACGAGTACGCTTTCCTGCAGCCCGGCCGCGGCGCCGAGGTGCTCTCAGGAGGTACGGTTCTCGGCTGGGTCGGCGAGATTCACCCCGATGCGCGTGACATGTACGGCATCGATATCCCCGTGGTCGCCTTTGAGTTGAACCTCGAGGCGATGATCAGGGGCGCCGGCGCCCAGGAGGCCTATCGCGAGTTTTCCCAGTTCCCGAGCGTCGAGCATGACCTCGCGATCGTCGTCGACGACGATGTGACCTGCGAGGATCTGGAGCGCCGCCTGCGTTCCGCCGGCGGTAAGCTGCTCGTGGGCGTGCGTTTGTTCGACGTGTACCGCGATCCGGTTCGCGTGGGCGCGGGCAAGAAGTCCATGGCCTTCGCGCTGACCTATCGCTCCGATGACCACACGCTGACGAGCGAGGAGGTCGAGCGCGCCCATTCCAAGCTGGTGACGAAGGTGTGCAAGGCCACTGGCGGCGAGGTGCGCAGCTAAGGCTTTTCCAGGTGCCCCACCCCGCCCCCACTCGCCGGACGCGGTGCACGGGACGTGCACACCTCCGCTTTAAGGGCGGTTGGGGGCGCCTGGGGACGTATGGGGGTCGCGTGACCGCTGGGATTTGGGCAAACTGCGGGAGTTGGTCAGGACATGCCATCGTGGAACATTCATATCGCGCATGCGGAGCGGCTGCTCAAGGGCGGCGGTTCCGTTGCGCGCGTCGTGCATGACGGCAACGCGTTCCTCTTTGGCAACCTGATTCCCGATATCTATGTGGGGTATATGGTGCCGGGTGTGGTGCGTCCCGTTCCATATCGCGTGACGCATTTCGCCAAGCCCGAGCACATCCCAAAGCCGCGTGCGGGCGAGTTCTTCGATGCGTACGTCATGCCGCTCGCACGTGAGTGCGGGGTGCTGGATGCGTCCGGTTCTGCACGTCCGGCGGGGGGAGGCGTTAAAGCGGCTTGCCCGACCACCGGGCCTTTCGGCTCCCTGGCCGCCGGGAAGCCGGACCCGGAGCGATCTTGGCGTGTGCCGGCCTCACTCTCCGCCGAGGTCGCTCACGTGTCCCCCGCGCATACCCCGACGTTCGAGTGGGGCTGCGACGTGGCCGATTCCGCTGAGGTGCAACGTAGGGCGTATGGGGCCGAATGCGGGGCCTTGCCGGAGTCCGAACTGCGGCGCTCCCTGTTCGACATGGTGCTCGGCGCATGGGTGCACCTGCTCGCCGACTGCACGTGGAATCAGGCCGTGAGCGATGTGCTGCGCGCACGTGGCGAACAGCCCAGCAGGGATTTTCGCATCAAGAAGCAGGGCGACTTCGACCTATTCGGCAAGTCTCTCGAACTCGATCTCATGCCACGACTCACACCGCAGCTGATCGAGGTCGCCGCGTCGTTTTCGCAGTACGAGATCGACGCTGCCTCGGTTGCGGCGACGTGCGCCATCGCACACGAGACCGTGCGTACCAACCGCCCAATCACCGGCGCCGCGTACCTCCTGCTCGACGACGATTTTTTCAGCCGCGTCTTCGCCGAGGTCAACGAACGGGCGGAAGCCCACCTCGTCTCATTTGGGGACAGGTTCAAAATGTAGCATCAGCCTTGCCGTGGTAAAAGCCGCCCGAGCAGAAGTTCGGACGGCTTTTTCCTGCGTGGCCGGCATTCCCCTCAAGAGGGCCGGCTTTATCGATGGGGTGATTTAGGCCGCGTCTTGCTCGGCCACGGCCTGCATGGCCACGGCTCCGATGAAGTTCACCGGCTGGCAGAAATTCGGTTGGAAGAACAGGTCGACGTTGGCGAGCTGATCGATGGTGAAGCGCGCCTGGATGGCGATGGAGATGGCGTTGGCGGCCTCGGCCACGTCGTGGCGGCACAGGAACTGAGCGCCCAGCACGCGACGGGTCGCGGGGTCCCAGGTGAGGGTCGCGGTGACCGGTGTGGTGGCGAGCATGAAGTCGGGACGATAGTCCTGGACGATGGTGGTGGAGCGAGCGTTCACGCCACGGGCTTCGGCGCCGGCTTGAGTGAGGCCGCTCGCCGCAAGGGACAGGTCGTAGAGCTGCACGGCGCTGGTTGCCTGCGTGCCCATGTACTTCTGAACGGGCTCTTCGATATTCGCAGCCACGAGCAAGGCCTGGCGCACGGCATTGGTGGCTAGCGGGATGTAGTCATAGGTGCCGGTGGGGTTGTAGAGCACGGTGCAGGAGTCACCGGCGGCGAGAACATCGGAGCTGGCCTCGGTGCTGCCGGCTGGGAATGCACGCATGTACTCGTCAGTCTTGATGGCGCCGTTGGGAAGGGTTTCGAGTTGGCCCTCGAACAGGTTTGTGCGGGGGAGAAAGCCGGCGGCCATGATGGCGTAATCGACCTCGTACTCGCCTGCTGTGGTCACGACGGTGACACCGCCGCTCTCGGTCAGGCGGAACTCGGTGACCATCTGGCCCAGCGCCAGCTCGACGCCGCGCTCGGTGTACGCGGCTTCGACCTGCTCGGTGATGGGCGCATCGAAGTTCTTGGCGAGCGCGCGATCGAGGCTATCGATGAGGGTGGCTCGCACCCCGGCCTCGCTGAGCTGTTCGACGAGTTCGGCGCCGATGTATCCGGCGCCGATCACCGCGACGGAATGTGCCCGCATGGCGTTTTCCTTGATGGCTTTGCCGTGATCCCAGTTCTTGCACAGCATCACGCGGCCATCCTCGAGGCCTTCGACCAGGCCGGGGATGGACGGGGTGACAGGCTTGGAGCCGGTTGTGACGACGAGCTTGTCGAAAACGTAGGTCGATTCCTCGCCGCTGGTGAGGTCGCGCGCCACGAGCGATTTGCCGGCCACGTCGACGGAGAGCACGTCGTGCTCCATGTGCATTTGCGCGCCGAGTTCGGCCAGTGCGGCGGGGGAGGAGTAGAACATGCGGTTGGGGTCGCTCACGTGACCGCCGACCCACAGCGCAATACCGCAGGAAAGGAACGACAGGGTGTCGTTGCGCTCAAAGACGTGCACGGTCCAATCGGGGTGCGCGGTGAGGATCGACTGGGTGGCGAACGTGCCGGCGTGCGTGCAGCCCACGACGGCGACGGTCTTGGGGGTGGGGGCGGTGGCCATGGTGCCTCCTTTTGAGGGGAATCGTGTCAGCACCAAAAATGATACAAAAAAGCAAACAGTTAGCAAGGGCAAACTGGGTAAGCGGTTGGCCGGTCTTCGGCGCTTTGCCCGCATGCGCTAAGATTTTGTCAAACGAGCCATGCGAAGCCATACGACACGAATAGGAGCGCACATGTCCTTTGCCACAAAAGTCGCAGCGCCGTCCACGACGGCCGCCGAGGACCTGCTCGACTTTATCGCCGAGAGCCCCACGATGTTCCATAGCACCGCCGCCATCCGCGCGCGCTTGGATGCGGCCGGTTTTACCTATCTGAGCGAGGGTGCCGCATGGGAGGTGCGTCCGGGGGGCTCGTACTATACGCAGCGCAATGGTTCGAGCGTTGTGGCCTGGCGCGTGGGCGAGCGGGCGGTCGCTCCGGCTGTTGGCACCGATGCCGCCGAGGGTGTCGCCGGACGCGCCGCCGACAGCGCGCCCTACCATTTCCAGCTCACAGCTTCGCATTCCGATTCCCCCTGCTTCAAGGTGAAGACGAACGGCGAGATCGAAGGCCCCGCCGGGTATGTGCGCCTGGACACCGAAGCCTACGGCGGCATGATGGACTACACCTGGTTCGACCGTCCGCTTTCGCTCGCCGGACGCGTGCTGGTGCGCGAAGGCGCTCGAATCGAGAGCCGTCTTGTGGCCCTCAATCGAGATGTCGCTCTTATCCCGAGCCTCGCGATTCACATGGATGGCGGCGTGAACAAGGGTTTCGCCCCCAATCGCGCGAGCGATTTGTTCCCGCTGCTCTCCGCGGGTGATTTGGCGAGCGGCTCTCTCGATATGATCGTGGCCGATGCCCTCGAGATCGATCCCGCTCAAATCGTGGCGCGCGACCTGTTCCTGGTCAACCGCGAGCGCGGTCGCGTGTGGGGAGTCACCGGCGAGTTCATCTCCGCGCCCCGCCTCGACGATCTCATGTGCGCCTACACCTCACTGGTCGCCTTCATGAATGGCGGGAACGAGCGCACCATCTCGGTCTATGCGTGCTTCGACAACGAGGAGGTCGGTTCGGAGACCAAGCAGGGTGCCGCATCGACGCTTTTGGCCGACACCCTCTCCCGCGTGAACGCCGCCCTCGGCTTCGGCTCCGAGGAGTACGTACGCGCGCTTTCTGCTTCCTTGCTCGTGAGCTGCGATAATGCTCATGCACAGCACCCCGCACACCCCGACCTCGCCGACAGCCTCCATGCCCCGCAGATGAACGGCGGAATTGCGGTGAAGGAAGCGGCCAACCAGCACTATTGCACCGATGCCTTCAGCCGCGCGGCGTTCACGGCCGTGCTCGACGAAGCCGAGGTGCCGCACCAGGCGTTCGCGAACCGCAGTGACAAGGCGGGCGGCTCCACGCTTGGTAATATCTCGAACATGCAGGTGAGCGTGCATGGAGTCGACGTCGGTTGCGCGCAGCTCTCCATGCATTCGTGCGTGGAGACGGCCGGTGCGCGCGATGTCGACCTGGCCATTGAGGCGCTCACGGCGTTTTACGACACGGATGTCCGCATCGACGGCGCTGATTCGATCGAGCTCGGCTAGGCGGGCATTGCCTCCCTCGATGGGAATGTGGGGATAAGGGCGGCGCACCCATGTGGTGCACCGACCTTTTCCTATGCGGTGCACCGCCCCTTATCCCATGTGATGCACCGCCCCTTATCCCATGCGGTGCACCGCCCTTTTCCTGTCCGGCTTATCGAATGAAGCTCGTGAAGGGCCCGCTTTCCCGCTCGGGCAGGCCAATCCCGGCCTCGCGACCTGCTTCGAGGGATTTGAGGAGCCAAGCCATGTTGCGTCCGAGCTGCCTCATCGTCCACAGGCCCTCCTGGTCCTGAGCGACCTCCTCGGGCGTGCAGCCATGGACCATGTTCCAGTAGCGCGAGCTCACGATGGGCATGTTGGAGATGGTGAAGAACTTTTGCACATCGTCGAGGGCGGCCGTGGTGCCGGCGCGGCGGGCGGATGCGACGGCCGCGGCGGGCTTGAAGCTCAATACATCGGGCGTGCCCGCTTTGCCGTTGGAGTAGAACAGTCGGTCCATGAAACCCATGAGGGAGCTTGCGGCATGGGCGTAGTGGACGGGCGCGCCGAACACGAAGCCATCTGCCTGCTCGGCAAGGGTGCGAAACTCGTTCACGGCATCGTCGAAGATGCAGGTGCCGGTTTCGCGACAGTGCCCACATGCCATGCAGCCAGCTGCGGGCTTGGAACCGATCCAAAAGACGTTACTTTCGACGCCATACTTTTCGAGCGACGCGGCGACTTCGGCGAGCGCGCGGCGGGTGCAGCCGTTCTTATGTGGGCTACCGTTGACGAGCATGACTTTCATGACGGCGCTTCCTCCCTCGTTGTTCCGCATGCATATGCGGTCTGTATCTGCTTCTCATAAGTTTAGTTCGTTTTGCTTCGCTGCGGCTTGGGTCTTGATGGGCATCTGGTATAGTTCCGCAGGTGAAAGAAATGAAAGGGCGGGGTTTTCCGCGCCCGCATAAGAAAGGAGCGCCCATGATCAAGGAGCTCGTGAAGGACGAGGCCATTCTCTCCGTACCGTGTGAGCCCGCCTCCGCCGCCGACGCGGACGTCGCGCAGGATCTGTTGGACACCCTGCTGTCCATTGAGGATGCCGCCTGCCTGGCCGCCAACCAGATCGGCGTGACCAAGGCCATCTGCGCTTTGGCTGACGACGAGGGCAACACGCTCGTGATGTACAACCCCAAGGTCCTGTTCGGCATGGGCGCCTTCAAGGCTGAGGAGAGCTGTCTCACCCATGAGGGCTCCGTCAAGGTGACGCGTTTCGTCAAGATCAAGGTCGCCTACGACGAACTGGTCGACGGCGAGCTCAAGCCGCGCAAGCGCGACTTCGTCGAGTGGCCTGCCGAGCTCATCCAGCATATGTGCGATCATTGCCAGGGTAAGCTGGTTTAAATCGTCTGGCACGCATACCGCTTCACGGGGACTTGCCGTTCGCTCTGACCCCCGGTCTTGGTTTCGCCTCGTGCTCCGGTTCTGGTCTTCATTTTCCCTCGCGCTTCGACCCCGGTCTTCATTTTGCCTCGTACTACATACTTCAAAACCCGGACTATCTGGCCGATAAAGGCTCTGGATGGTTCGGGTTTTGCTTACAGCGGAGGGGGTTGGTCGCGCGGCAAAGTCGGGATGAACCGATCCCGTTGTGCAGACCGTCGTCTATCTCACGGAGCATGGCGATGCCGTCTATAGCTTTGCCGGTACGTTTTTGGTGTTCGACCACGCTGTAGCCATCGAGGCCATTGCTGGTGGTGATAGTGGGCGTGAGCCTTCCTTTTAACGGTAAATATCTTATGCTCAGCCGTGCGTTTTGCAAGAAGTGGTCAAAAAGGGTTGATGGTGCGCTGAACAGAGACAAGAACAAAAAGATGCATAACCCTTATTTTGCAAAACCGCAGGTCGCGCAAAGGTGCGGCCCGGGCACATACCATGTAAGGAGACAGGCGCTGCACGGGGCCTGTAGTCGCTCAATTGAATCCAGGCATTTTGTCACGAGCGGGCTGCATGTTCGGCGCACAATTAGGGTATTTTGACCAACACTCGGATAACATACGAAAAAGAGACGAAATCGTATGCAGTTCGACGTCAATCTTATGCAATAGGCTCGGACCCGCATGGAAAAAGGCCCCGGGAGCCCCGGGCCTTTCCTTGGGTCGTGCGTTGCCGCCATTTGTCGTTGCGGGCATCGGGGTCGCTACTTACCTGCGGGCATCGGGGCCACGGCGTGTCTCGTGAATCTCGCGTACGACGGCGGCCCGCGCCTCATGTGAGTCATGCAGGGCGCCCCGCGCGCCTAACGTCTTACCGCGCCCGCCGCGCAGGGTCTCGGCAAGTTGTGGGTTCGTTTTGGCTGCGCGGGTCAGGAGCGGACCGTCCAATTATTCTTGCGTGGGCTCGGCCAGGAAGTCGATTGCGTACTGTGCGGCGACCATGGAACCCTTGGCGAGAACCGACTCATCCACCTTGAAGAAGCACGAATGCTGGGCAAACGTTGCGCCGATCTGCGGGTTGCGGCAGCCCACGAACGCCAGCACGCCCGGGACTCGACGCAGGTACTCGGAGAAGTCCTCTCCCGACATGGTGCCGCGGTAGCTGCCAACGCCCTCGGGTCCGAGCGTCTTGAGGACTGCCTGGCGGCAGCGCTCGCTTGCGGCGGCTTCGTTTTCGACCTTGTAGTTGGCGATGGTGTAGTCGGAGAGCTCGGCTTCAGCTCCGTGAGCTTGTGCGATGTGCACCGCGATACGCTCGATGAGACCAGGCATGAGTTCGTGGGTCGCCGTGGAGTAGGTGCGCACGGTGCCCTCCATGTGGGCCTCGCCCGCGATGACATTGCGGGCGCTGCCTGCGTTAAGCTTGCCGACGGTGACCACGGCGGGCTCGTAAGGGGAGAGCTCGCGGCTCACGATGGTCTGCAGCGCATTCACGATCTCGGCGGCGACCATCACGGCATCGCTGCCGCGTTGCGGCATGGCTCCATGGCAGGAGGTGCCGTGCACATCCACGCGGAACCAATCGGTGTTGGCCATGCGCGGACCGGGCTCGCAGCTGATGGTGCCCGCGTCGACCTCGCTCCAGATGTGCATGGCAAACACACCGTCGACCTCCTCGCACACGCCGGCTTCGCACATCATGCGTCCGCCGGAGCCGTTCTCCTCGGATGGCTGGAACACCACTCGAATCTCGCCGTGGATATCGTCGGTCATGTGGCGTAGCACCTGCAGGGCGCCGAGCATCATGGCTATATGGCAATCGTGGCCGCAGGCGTGCATGCAGCCGTCGTTGACGCTCGCGAATTCGTCGCCGGTGCGTTCGGTGACGGGCAGCGCGTCGATGTCGGCGCGCATGAGCAGGCGGCGGCGCGGCGTTCCGTCCTCGCGATAGGCATCGGGTGCGGTTCCGTGCAAAGTTGCGACGAGGCCGGTTTCGAGCGGCCGTTCGTAGGGTATGTTCATGGCGTCGAGTTGGCCTGCGATATCGGAAGTGGTCCGGACCTCCTGAAGGCTCAGCTCGGGGTGCTTATGGAAGTGGCGGCGCTGCTTGATGATGTAGGGCTCGAACTCGGCGGCGATGTCTTGGATCGCCTTGGTGACCTGTCCGGCGTTACGCTGTTCTTTGTGGGCCATGATCTGCTGTGCTCTGGTCTTGGGCATGGTATCCGCCTTGCTTTTGAGGGGCGATTTGGCACCCGTGCTTACCTGTGCCTCTTACCATACTCCTCGCAACGTGAAAACGAGCTGCCGATATGATCGGGCTCCGGAAGAAGAACCGCCTCCCATCTCGTAGACACGATAGATGGGAGGCGGCTTGGGTCCGGGGCCACGACGGGATGCTGGTTATTTTTGTCGTCTACCGGTTCTCGGATGCGCCGGGATCGTCCCGCACATCCGAATCAACGGCTTTCTCCGCGGCCCCCTTGCCGCTCGCGCCCTTAACGCGCTTGGAGATCTTCTTGGCGCTGCGCTTGATATTGGTGAAGAGGCCGCCGGCGGGGTGAGCGGCATTGAAGGCATCGCGCTTGTCGCGCTTCAGGCGCTCCTCGACCAAGATATCCCCGTAGTCGGCGAGGAACTTGTCATAGAACTCGACGGCTCCGTCGATGTCTTCCTGGTTGGGGCGCCCCTTGTTCATGCCGCCCACAAATTTGTACGGACCGAACGTGTCAAAGCCGGGGCAGCCGTAGGTGCACATGAGGGTCGCCATTTTCATGCGGCACACGCCATCGAGGTCGCCGCCGTTGAACTTGGCGGCACCGCCGTAGGTCATGAGGCCAATCACATTGTCGCCGTCGCGCAGGCAGTGGTCGCATACGCGCAAGACGTCCTTGTCGAACTTGGTGTAATAGATACCGGAGCCGACGATGATGATGTGATAGGGGGAGAGGTCGGGATAGTCATCCTTGCCAAGCGTCGCCACATCGATGGTGTCGATCTCGGGGTGGGCGGCAACCAGGGCGTCGACGAGCTTCTTGGTGTTGCCGTGGTGCTTGGACCTGTAGAGGATGACCGTTCTTGGATCCATGGTCGGGCCTTTCATGATGAGTGGATTGGCGTGGTCGGGCTTGGCGTGGTCGGGATTGGCGCGGTCGGGCTTGGCGCGGTCGGGCGGGGGTTGTTTCCACGACGACCGCATACGTAAGGGGTGCGGGAATCGCAGGTGGATGAATCGATCGAGGTGACTGGTATTAAATCAAGTCAAACCGGCCACCTAAAAATAGATACCAATCAATCTAAATCTTCATAATTGTATAACCAGTGGCACATCTGGCCAGTGGGTTTGCGGGCAAACGCGCGGGAAGCAGAGAACTTGCGCAAACGCTTGCAGGGCGTTAAACGGTAGCTAATAAGCAGTTGAGTACAACCAGAAGGGATGAACGGTCGGATTTTACCGATAAGCGGTTCGAAACCAGAAAAAGCCGAAATTTCGGAAACAGAACATTCACAACTGGTATAGTGAATAGCGACTTGTCACGTGGTTACTACCAGTACCGCATCAAAAATCGCGGTGGAAACAGGAGAGAAGGATTAATGGTCGGCTTTATTTTGACTGGGCATGGCAACTTCGCCAACGGCATCAAGAGCGCGCTCGACATGGTCGCCGGTGATCAGGAGGCGTTCGAGATCGTTCCCTTCGAGGGTTCCCAGGCTGCCACCTATGGCGACGACCTGCGTGCCGCTATCACCAAGATGCGCGGCGAGTGCGAGGAGGGCGTCATCGTCTTCGTCGACCTGCTCGGCGGCACTCCCTTCAACCAGTCCATGATGATCGCTAACGATGTCGACAAGCTCGAAATCGTGACCGGCTCCAATCTTCCCATGATCATCGAGCTGCTTTTCGCTCGCAACGGCGCTACCGACGTGACCGCTCTCGCCGAGCAGGCCGTCACGGTGGGCCAGCAGGCTATCACCCGTCAGTCCCTGGCTTCCGTCATGGGCGCCGCTGACGAGGACACCTCCGAGGACGGCATTTAATGGAGAGCTTCGGGCAGAACGTTCTCGCCTCCTCCGTCGCCTTGCTGCTCATCATGGCAGTCATGGGCGTCGTCTACTTCATCTGGTCCAAGGCCAACATGAAGAAGAAGGTCAAGTACTTCGAGCACATCCACACCGACCTGGCCCCGGGCCAGCGTGTGATGTTCGCCGGCGGCATCTTCGGCGACGTGAAGAGCGTCAAGGGTGACGTTGTCGAGGTCAAGGTCCGCTCCGGTGCGACGCTCGACGTCTCCCGCTATGCGATCCAAGAGATCGTCAAGTAGCTTAAAGAGGTAAGGCCTCGCCGAAGAGAGGCTCGATCCCTTAGGTAATAAAAGCCAGTACGCGAATACGAAAGGACGGATCGCAATGGCAGAGCCCAATATTCTTCTTACCCGTATCGACAATCGACTGATCCACGGTCAGGTTGCCACCCAGTGGAACTCCACCCTGGGTTCCAACCTCATCCTCGTGGCCAACGACGAGGTTTCCACGAACGCCATGCGTCAGAACCTCATGAAGATGGCCGCCCCCACCGGTGTCCAGACCCGTTTCTTCTCCATCCAGAAGACCATCGACGTGATCCACAAGGCCTCCCCGGCCCAGAAGATCTTCATCGTGCTCGACTCTCCTCAGGACGCGCTCAAGCTCGTCGAGGGCGGCGTGCCGATCAAGAAGCTCAACATCGGCAACATGCACATGGCCGAGGGCAAGCGACAGGTCGCTACCACCGTCGCCGTCAACGACGACGACGTGGAGTGCTTCCGCAAGCTCCAGGAGCATGGTGTCGAGCTCTCCATCCAGCGCGTGCCCAGCACGCCCGTTGAGGATACCAACAAGCTGTTCGCGTAATTTGGGGGTTTAGCGAATCAACTTGTTTGTATACGGGATGAAGTCATCCCGGTCGTCAATCTCGTGCGAGAAAGTAAATTTGAAAGGAGGAGCAAAAGATGGACGTGAATTTCCTTCAGATCGCCCTGGTCTTCCTGGTGACCTTTGTTGCCGCTATCGACCAGTTCGACTTTACGGAGTCCCTGTACCAGCCCATCGTCACCGGCCCGATCATCGGTGCCATCCTCGGCGATGTGCAGACCGGCCTCGTGGTTGGTGGTACCTACCAGCTCATGACCATTGGTAACATGCCCATTGGTGGTGCTCAGCCGCCGAACGCTGTTATTGGTGGCATTATGGCAGCCGTCTTTGCCTGCACCCTCGACATGGATCCCAACGTCGCCGTTGCGACCGCGATTCCGTTCGCCCTGCTCGGCCAGTATGGCGTGACCCTGTTCTTCACCCTTCGTGCCCCGATGATGGAGTCTTTCCGCGCCGCGGCTGTGAAGGCTGACACCAAGGCCATCACCAAGCTGACCGTCGTGTCCGAGGTCATCCTCGGCCTCATCTTCGCCGCGATCGTCACCCTGTTCTTCGTCGGTGGCCTCACCGCCGGCCAGGCTGTCGTCTCCGCCATCCCCGCATGGCTCAACGCCGGTCTGTCCGCCGCTGGTGGCATGATGAAGTTCGTCGGCTTCGCGATCCTGCTGAAGATCATGATGTCCCGCGACATGTGGGCATTCTTCCTGCTCGGCTTTGGTCTCACCACCATCGTGCACGGCATCCCCGCGCTCGCCAAGCCTGAGCTCCTGATCATGGCCATCATTGGCTTCGGCCTCGCTTTCTGGGACTTCCAGCAGCAGACCGAGCTCAAGGGCGCTTCTTTTGACGGAGGTGATATGAGCGATGGCATCTAATGAGTTTGTCGTCCCCGCGCAGTACGAGGATCTCACTCCTGCGCCGAACGTCGATAAGAAGACGCTCAACCGCATGGTCTGGCGCTCCTACTGGCTCCAGTCCTCGTTCAACTACGAGACCATGCAGTCCGGTGGTTGGCTGTTCTCCATGGTCCCTGGCCTCGAGAAGGTTCACACCAACAAGAACGACCTCGCTGCGTCGATGTACCACAACCTGGACTTCATCAACACGCACCCGTTCCTGGTCACCTTCGTTATGGGTATCGTTCTCTCCCTCGAGCAGAACAAGGTCGATACCCAGACCATCCGCTCCGTGCGTATTTCCGCTGCCTCCCCGCTGGGCGGCATCGGTGACGCCCTGTTCTGGCTGACGCTCGTGCCGATCACGGCCGGCATCACCTCGAACATGGCCATCGAGGGCAACATCGTTGCCCCGCTCATCTTCCTGGTGGTCTTCCACGCCGCCCTGTTCGCCTGCCGCTTCGGCCTCATGAACTGGGCTTACAAGATGGGCACCTCTGCCATCGACTCCCTGACCTCCAACATGCAGGCCTTCACCCGCGCTGCCGCCATCATGGGCTGCTTCGTGGTTGGCGCCCTGACGGTCAACATGGGTGGCACCCAGATCAACCTCAACATCCCGAACGGCACCACTCGTGGCCTCGCCGCTCACACCGTTGTGGTTTCCAACGAGGAGGCCGAGAACTTCGACCTCGCCATCGATACCGAGACCGCCAAGCCCGGCTCCCTCGGCATGACCGCTGAGGACGGTTCCGCCCTCATGGCTGCCGACGCCGATGGCAACGCTGTCGAGACCGGCATCGTCGACCTGGGCAACGGCATGAGCTCCGTCACCTACGCTGAGGTTACCGAGACTCCGGTTTCCTTCTCCGTGGCCGACACGCTTGACACCGTCATGCCCAAGCTCGTTCCTCTGGCGCTCGTCATGCTGCTTTACTTCCTGTTCGCCAAGAAGAACTTCACCCCCATCAAGGGTATAGTTCTGATGCTGCTCATCGGCATCCTCGGCGCCCTGCCGCTCAACGAGTGGCTCGGCCTCACCTGGTGGACTGGTCTCTGGTAATTCCAGCTGACTGATGAGGTGACATCTCCCCCAGATGCGCCTGTAAACCCGGCGTGGGCTTAGTTCTCACGCCGGGTTTTTCTTACCGTTCCCATGTATCAATCATGTTCAGCCCACGGTGATCCGATGCGGGCCGATCAATCCGGATATGTATTGGAGGCGAAGCTCATGGCTGCGATGGCTCGCAAGCAACCCCTGTATGACCAGCTCGTCGATATCCTCGCAGATAAGATCGAGCACGAATATCACGCCGGAGACATGATCTCTTCCGAGCGGGAGCTTGCCGAGCGATATGGGCTGTCCCGGACGACTGTCAGGCTTGCCCTTCAAGAGCTCGAACGCCTGGGACTGATCGTCCGACAGCATGGGCGAGGCACGTTCGTCGCAGATCGATCCGCCCAGACCACAAACCTCATGCAATCCTATAGCTTTACCGAGCAGATGCGTGAGTTGGGCCGCGATCCGGTTACCACCATCCTTGAGTTCTGCGATGTCGAGGCAGATAAGAATCTTGCCGAGCACATGGGCGTCCGCCTGGGTGAGAGGCTGTTCAAGCTCAAGCGCTTGCGTTCCGCCGACGGTATGCCGATGATGGTCGAGCGCTCCTACCTACCCGTCCGCAAGTTCCTGTCCCTCAAGCGTCCCCAGCTTGAGTGCAAGCCTCTCTACGACGTGATCGAGAAGGACTACCACGAGAAGATCAGCGTCGCGGAGGAAGAGTTCTTCGCGAGCATCGCTCGTCCCGCCGACGCCCACCTCTTGGATATTTCCGAGGGCTCTCCCGTACTCGATCTGGTTCGAACCACCTATAACAGCTCGAACGAGATCGTCGAATACACGTTGTCGGTTGCCCGTGCCGACCAGTTTAAGTATCGGGTCCAGCACCGCCGCAGTGATTAGTCTGTGCGTGGGCAGTTGAGGGAATTGAGGGTGAGCGAGGTACAGCTCGTTTGCCGGCAGGGTCCTCAACTGCTCAGGCAGTGAATCGCCAATTGTGGCCAACACGTGAACTCGAGAACTACTGGTTATAACCAGATAACCAACTTATAATGAAAGCAGCTTGTAAAACCACAAGTCAAAAGGAGTGGTATTAATGTTCGAGATGACGACCGACCAGCTCAACGAGATTGGTGGCTTCAACACCACCACCGAGATCAAGCAGCAGCCCGAGCTGTGGCTTGATACCCTGAACATCTACAAGGAGAACCACGAGGCCATCGAGGCCTTCCTGGCCGAGGCCCGTGCCATGGGCGAGGGTCGCCTCTCCATCGTGTTCACCGGTGCCGGTACCTCCGATTACGTCGGCGACACCTGCGCCCCTTACCTGCGTCACGCCGGCGACACCAAGCTGTACGATTTCAAGCCCATCGCGACCACCGACATCGTGTCCGCCCCTCGCGACTTCCTGAACCCCGACGAGCCCACCGTGGTCGTCTCCTTCGCCCGTTCCGGCAACAGCCCCGAGTCCCTTGCCGCCGTTCAGGTTGCCAAGACCTTCGTGAAGAACGTTAAGTTCATCAACATCACCTGCGCTCCCGAGGGCAAGCTTGCCGTCGAGTCCGAGGGCGACGCCGATCAGCTCACGCTGCTCATCCCGCGCGCCAACGACAAGGGCTTTGCCATGACCGGCTCTTACAGCTGCATGACCCTGCTCTCCACCCTCGTCTTCGACACCGCTTCCCTCGAGCAGAAGACCGCCTGGGTCGAGGCTGCCGCCAAGCTGGGTGAGGACGTCGTCGCTCGCGAGCCCGAGATAGCCGAGTTCCTCTCTGGAGACTTCAACCGTGTGACCTACCTGGGTTCCGGCTCCTTCGTGGGTCTGGCTCAGGAGGCTCAGCTCAAGATTCTCGAGCTTGCCCACGGTCTCGTCGCCACCTCTTGGGATTCCTGCATGGGCTACCGTCACGGGCCGAAGTCCTTTGTCGATGACAAGACCATCGTGTTCGTGTACATGAACAACGACGAGTACACCCGTCAGTACGACCTCGACATTCTGAACGAGATCGACGGTGACCAGATCGCCGCCAAGACCATCGCCATCCAGCAGGCCGGTGCCACCAAGTTCGACGGCACTTCCTTCACCCTCTCCGGTGAGGCTCTGCCCGAGGGCTACCTGGCCTTGCCGTTCGTTATGGTCGCTCAGGTCATCTCCCTGCTCAACTCCGTGCGTGTGGGCAATACCCCGGACACCCCGTCCCCGTCCGGCACCGTGAACCGCGTCGTCAAGGGTGTGACCATCCACCCCTTCGAGGCCTAGGCTTCACAGTCGTCTGATGTGCAATTGGGGACAGGTACAAATTGCGCATCAATTGCGCTCAGCTCGGAAATGCGCAAAACGTACCCGTCCCCAAATGCAGCAAAATAAATAGAAGGCGCCCGCCCGGTCTTCAAGGACGGGCGGGCGCTTTTCTTGCCGCTCCCTCGTTGCTTTCTGGGTACAAAACCAGTACGTGCATCAATTTCGTGTTAGGAGAACACATGAGCACTTATGCAATCAAGGCCGATGCCTTCTATCTTCCCACTCGCGTCGCCCGTGGCGGCTACCTCATGGTCGAGGACGGCGTTTTCGGCGAATACGTGACTGAGGCCCCCGACTGCGAGATTCGCGATTACTCCGGTCACGAGATCGCCCCCGGCTACGTCGACACCCATATCCATGGCTTTGACGATCACGACAGCATGGATTGCGAGTCCGAGAGCGTCGCCATCGTGTCCCATGGCATCCTGAGCAACGGCGTGACCAGCTACCTGCCCACCACGCTCACCGCCAGCACCGAGCAGCTTGAGAAGGCCTGCGCTTCCGTTGCCGCCTACGTCGAGGCTGGCGATGACACGCCGCACGCCCGTATCCAGGGCATCTTCCTCGAGGGTCCCTTCTTCACCGAGAAGTACAAGGGCGCCCAGAACCCGGCCTATCTCTCCGCTCCCACCATGGAGAAGCTGAACGCCTGGCAAGCCGCCGCGCATGGTCTTG
>JAHHSP010000030.1 GCA_020025115.1 Collinsella sp.
GATTTGCTGTGGATGGGGGCGGCCGCCGGTCAGCCCGCGTGCATCATCACGGTCCTGCGCAACAACCTGCGCTATGGCAATTACGAGATTTTGGAGAACGACTACGGCATCTCCCTGCGCGAGCTCGTGGCGTTCGCCGAGCGCACCTACGAGCCGGTTCCCGCTGGCGCGACCGGCCTGGCCGCCAAGCTCACGCCGTTGGTGAAGGCCGTGAACGTGCTGCTGTTCAAGCTCGAGGGGCAGATTATCTTGCGCCACGGGAGTTTTGACATGCACGACCGGCTGCTGCTCGAGCGCGTCGACGTCGAGGCGGGGACCGTCGAGCTGCACGACGGCACGGTGCACGGGCTTGCAACGCGCGATTTTCCCACGCTGGCCCCGGAGCATCCGTACGAGCTCACGCCCGATGAAACGCGGATCGTCGAGAAGCTCGTGGCGGAGTTCACGAGCGCCGACCACCTTCGCCGGCATATCGAATTCCTCTACAGCCATGGCTCCATGTACCTTGCGCGCAATCACAACTTGTTGTTCCACGGTTGCGTGCCGCTGAACGAGGACGGTACCTTCTCGAGCATGAACTGCCTTGGCGTGTGGCGCAGTGGTCGGGATTATCTGGATTTCTGCGACGATATCGCCCGTCGCGCGTGGCGCGAGCGAGACGAGGACTCGCTCGACTGGATGTGGTACCTCTGGATCGGCATGAAGTCTCCGGCGAGCGGCCGTTTGGTGAGGACCTTCGAACGCTCCTACATCGACGACCCGGCGTGCTGGGTCGAGCCCATGGATCCCTATTTCGAGCTGACCAAGGACGAGGCGACGTGCGACGCCATCATGGCGGAGTTTGGCCTGTCAGCGGGTTCGGGGCACATCGTGAACGGGCATACGCCCGTGCACACCGCCGAGGGCGAGCAGCCCATCCGTGCGAACGGGCGACTGCTCGTGATCGATGGCGGTTTTTGCAGCGCGTATCACCCCAAGACGGGAATCGCGGGGTACACCCTCATCTCGAGCTCACGCGGGTGCCGCCTCAAAGCGCACCAGGCGTTCGAGAGCGTCGAGGCCGTGCTCACACGCAATGCCGACATCGTGAGTGAGACCGACCGCTTCGACGTGGCCGAGCGTCGTCGCATGGTGAGCGACACGGACACGGGAGTGCAGATCAGGGAGCAGATCAGCGACCTGCGGGCCCTGCTCGAGGCGTATCGCAACGGCATGCTGGACGAGCGCCCCTAGCATCCCGATTGGGGCGCAATTGGGGACAGGTACAAATTGAGAGGTTTTGAGCGCAGTTGGATCCGGTTGCGGATTGAGATCCGCCGCGATCCGCCGCGTCCGGGTGACTCGATGCGCACCTGTCCAAACGAGACGTAACCATGTCGAAACATACGTGTGCGACTATGGGATGTCACAGCAACCGTGCTTCGTGAAAGGTCTGCCCAATGGATCAGCAGCAGTACATAGACTTTGTCCTGCGCACCGTCGAGGAACGCGACATTCGTTTCATCCGCCTGTGGTTCACCGACGTGCTCGGCCGTCTCAAGAGCTTTGCCATCAGCCCGGAGGACCTCGAGGTTGCCTTTGAGGAGGGGATAGGCTTCGACGGCTCCGCCATCGAGGGGTTCACCACGCTCGATGAGGCCGACATGCTGGCTTTTCCCGATCCCTCGACCTTCCAGATCCTGCCTTGGCGCCCCACGCACGACGGCGCGGCCCGCATCTTCTGCGATGTGTGCACGCCGGACCGCCAGCGCTTCGCCGGCGATTCCCGCGAGTGCCTTCGTCGCATGTTCCGTCGTGCCGAGAAGCTCGGGTACATCATGAACGTTGGCGCCGAGCTGGAGTTTTACTACTTCCCCGACGAGCGCACCCCCGAGCCGTTGGACGCTGTGGGCTACTTCGACCTCTCACCGTCCGACTCCGCCCGCGACCTGCGCCGCTCCACGGTGCTCATGCTCGAGAAGATGAGCATTCCCGTCGAGTACACCTTCCACAGTTCCGGGCATTCGCAGCATGGCATCTCGATGCGCCATGCCGAGGCCCTCACCATGTCCGACGCAATCATGACGGCCAAGCACGTGATCCGCACGTGCGCCTACGAGGCCGGCATCCATGCGAGCTTCATGCCCAAGCCCATCGCCAAGGGGTCGTCTTCGGCGATGTTTTTGCACCAGTCGCTGTTCGACCGTGAGGGCAACAACGTGTTTTGGGGCAGCGATTCGCAAAATCGCCTGTCGCCGATCGCCAAGAGCTACATGGCCGGCATCCTCGCCCATGCGTCCGAGATCAGCGCCATCACCAACCCCACGGTAAACTCCTACAAGCGCCTGTCTGCGGGCACGGGCAATGGTCCGCGCTTTGCCACCTGGGGCATGCGCAACCGCGCGGCCATGATCCGCGTCCCCATCTACAAGCCCGGCAAGCAGGCCGCGGCCCGTATCGAGCTGCGCAGCCCCGACCCGATGGCCAATCCCTATCTGGTGAACACCGTCACGCTGGCCGCGGGCCTCGACGGTATCGAGCGCGGGCTCGAGTTGCCCGAGGAGGCCACCTCGGAGCTGCTGCGTCTGCCTGAGTCGGAGCTGCGCGCCCGCGGCATCGAGCCCCTGCCGAGCAATCTCGACGAGGCGCTGGATGTGTTCGAGAGCTCCGACTTCATGAAGGACGCCCTCGGCGAGCACATTCACTCGTTCTTCCTCAAGAAGAAGCGCGCGGAATGGGAGCGCTTCAACTCCACGGTCACCGAGTGGGAGCTCAGGCACTATCTGGCTAACTCGTAACCGCACCTTGCGATTCGAAGTACGCGCCGGTTTGATAAGATGACGCCTACGGAGGTGAGTTCATGGCGGAAAAGACAGTGCTGTTCATGGCCCGCACGATGCGGCTGCATGACTTCATCGGGACGCTCTCGACGTCTCTCGGTGTCGAGGTGCACGTTGCCACGCCCGATTCACCAGCCGCGGCGCACGACTTCGATTTGCTGGTGTTCGACGCCGACGGCGTTCGACCCGACCGTGTGGACGCCATGGCCAAGTGGCTCGAGTCGCGCGGTGGTGCCCCCATGCTGTTGGTGGTCGACGAGGAGAATGTCGCCGAGATGCACCTTCCCTCCCAGGTCCGGGCCGATTTCATCTGCTCGGGAGCAGGGGAGGCCGAACTGGAGGTTCGTGTCCGTCGGCTTTTGGGCGAGTGCGAGGTGGCGCCGGCCGACGAGGTCCTCACCGTGGACAACCTCACCATCAATCTGGCCACCTACCAGGTGTCGCTCGACGGCGAGCCCGTCGACCTCACGCTCATGGAGTATTCGCTGCTGAGCTTTTTGGCCACCCACCCCAACCGCGCGTACAGCCGGGAGGTCCTGTTGCATCGCGTGTGGGGTTTCGAGTACTGCGGCGGTACCCGTACCGTTGACGTGCATATCCGCCGTATCCGCAGCAAGGTCGGTCCTCTCATCGCCGCGCACATCACCACCGTCCGCGGCGTCGGCTACCTCTTCAAGGAGTAGCCTCAATCGAGTCAATTGGGGACAGGTACAATTTGCACCATCGAGCAGCATCGGAGCGGCATCGGGGACTGGTGCAAATTGTACCTGTCCCCAATTGGGCCACTCCCGGTATCGCGACGCGATCGCACCCGCTAGTGTGGCGTTTGGGAAACCCCCAACGCGACTTACAACTTGATTAAGCTCCGCCACTCGTGCTGCGCATAACTGCGCTTTGGGGTACAACGTTGAGGAATGGAGACGTTGAAAGGACCGTTCATGAGTGAAGAGAAGACTCCCCAGCGCCCCGAGGGCCTTGGATCGGAACAGCGCCCGTCCTCGCAGCCGCGCCTCGAGGTCGAGCCCACGCCCGTCGAGCCGGTGGGCGCTACGTCCGGCAATGTGAGCGCCCATACCACGGCGCACATCCCCGCCGAACCCGTCAACCCCACCGCCGCCGGTTCCACCCGGCAGGTCCCCCCGGTTGATTATTCGTACTCCCAGGGGCAGCATGCCGCTGGTCAGAATACGCAAGACCACGCATCCACGCACACCGAGACCCGCACCGTGGTCAAGACCAAGAGCAAGAAGCTCCCCGTTTTCCTGGCGTCGTTCGCCGGCCTGGTGGTCGGCGCGGTGCTGGTCATCGCGCTCGTCATGTCCGGCGCGTTCCGCATCACCGATTCGAATGTCGAGACCACCGGCGCTTCCGGCACCCCGCAGACGATCGATATCAACCCCGAGGACACCACGTTGTCCGAGGCCGTGGCCGCCAAGGCCCTGCCCTCCGTCGTATCCATCACCGCCCAGGGCGAGGATGAGAACTCGGGCGGCATCGGCAGCGGCGTGATCTTGGACTCCGATGGCAACATCCTCACAAACCATCACGTCGTCCAGGGCGCGACTGCGCTCGTGGTGAACACCGATGACGGCAACAGCTGCGAGGCCGAGCTTGTCGGTGCGGACGAGTCCAGCGACCTGGCGGTCATTCGCCTCAAGGACCCCAAGGACATCAAGCTCACCCCCATCGAGGTCGGCGATTCCGACGACATCACGGTGGGCGAGTGGGTCATGGCCATCGGCAGCCCCTTTGGCAATGAGCAGTCCGTGTCCACGGGCATCGTTTCGGCGCTCTATCGTTCCACCGCCCTGCAGAGCGCGAGCGGTACGTCCATCTATGCGAACATGATTCAGACCGACGCGGCCATCAACCCCGGCAACTCCGGCGGTGCGCTCGTCAACAGCGAGGGGCATCTTATCGGTATCAATTCGGTCATTGAGTCCTATTCGGGCTCCAGCTCGGGTGTCGGCTTTGCGATCCCGGTGAATTACGCCATCGACATCGCCAACCAAATCATCGACGGCAACACCCCCGTCCATCCGTATCTGGGCGTATCCCTTATGAGCGTGAATGCCTACAACGCCCGCACGAACAAGTTGGCGGTCGATAGCGGCGCGTATGTGGCGGAGGTCACCGCCGACGGTCCGGCTGCCCAGGCGGGCATCCAGAAAGGCGACATCGTCACCGCGGTCGATGGTGAGGATATCGCCTCGGCGGATGGGTTGATCATCGCCCTGCGCGAGCATGAAGTGGGCGATGAAGTGACCCTCGCGGTTGTGCGTGGCAAGGAAAAGATCGAGGTCAAGGTGACTCTCGGGTCCGATGAGGCGCTGCAGGCCGAGCAGGAGGACACATCCGACGGCCCCGGCGCCGGGACCGGCATGAGCCGCGAGGAGTTCCTCCGCTACCTCGAGGAGTATATGGGCGGGACCCTGCGCTAGCGCCGTGGGACGCCCCAATTGGGGCGCGTGCGGCCGTGCAATTGGGGACAGGTACAAATTGCAACATGTCGGGCGGGCGCCACTCCGGTGCCCGCCTTTCTTTTATCGGATGAGCTCCCAGGGCTGCGTACCAAGACGCTCGGCAATCTGCTCGAGGGTTGAGAGCTTGAGATTGCTGTCGCCGCTTTCAATGAGGTCGAGCAGCACGCGGCTGATGCCGAGCTGCAAGGCAAAATCGACCTTGGTCAAACCCGAGGACTTGCGGATGGCGATGAGGTTCTCGCCCAGTCTCTGTCGCGCGTTCACATTCATGGTTTGAGCATGACCGCGGCGAAGCGCTAAGATGTAAATCGCGCTTTACATATAGGGTATTACCTATAGCGATTCCAAGAAAACTCGGAGTGGGGCCGAGGTATCGGCATGGTGGGGGATAAATAGGAAAATCACTTTGAGCGGGGGTGCAGCTATGTCGAGGGCAAAAGAGCGACCGTTCGAGGTCGTTTTGGGCGGGCGGTTCCTGCCCATGCCGTCAGTGTTGGCCTTTGGTATGGATGAAGGCCCCCTGTCGGATCGTGAGTTGGGCGCCTTGCGCTGGGCTCGGGACGCCGGCTACGACATCGCGGTGTTCACGTGCGAGACCGCCGCGCCCCTGCGCGCTCAGCTCGCCGAGCACGATATACCCGCGACAGTCCTTGCAGATGTTGAGGGTCCTGCGAGCGAGCCCGATGCTCCGTTCACGGCGGCTGCGGCCCGTGCCGAGGCCCTCGCGCGTTTTTGCGCGCAGCGAGGCGTGACGTTGGAGCAGGCTGTGGTCATCGCCGGGACGCCGAGGGATTGCGAGGCCATGATGAGCGCGGGTAGGGCCCTTGCCCTCCGCGGCGCTGGGATCGATGCCGCAGCGGCGGCGGAGCAGGCGTTTCCCACGCGTGCGATGAGCGGGCTCGTGCGTGCGCTGAATGCGGCCGTGGCGATGCGCGTTTAGGCTTGGCGGTCGCAGCCTACCATTCGTCCACGCGGTCGTGCGACTCGAATTGGGGACCGTCTTCAATTCGAGTCGCCCGTTTTTAGCTCAGCGATAGATGAAATTGCGACTACTGAGCGGGTTTAGCGTCGATCCGCTTGGGATACTTTGCTTTGACCCTTTTCGAGTCAAAAGCAGTGAAGACTGATCTATAGTATTTTTGCGATTGGATATCTCTGTCTGTATGTAATCGGTTCGCGATAATAACAAGTCCTTTCACGACGGGGCGCATTTGCGCCGAAGCGCCGTGAAGGGAGATTCCAATGACACTTATGCAAAAACAATGACTGCAGCGGGGATGGAGTGCAGCCTTTGGAATTCGCTCCGATGCCTTTGGGGGGATACGGGAGGCTGAGTCAGCCGTGCTCGGGCTATGTTGTGTTGGCCGCAGCCCTCGTTTCGCCTTGCTGTTCAACGGTTGAACAGGCTTGATTGAATGAACGGAAGGGGGGTTTATGGGTCACGGTGAACCAAATAGCGGCTGGCGGGTATCGCAGGTCGAGAGCCTACTCAATATGCCCAAGCGCGATATCACAAGGTCGTGCTACGCCGATCGTAAACGTGGCGGCGCGGGCATCTTGCAGCCCGCCGACGGCACATGGGGCCGCCGCGACTATAGTATTGAGGACATTGCCTGGCTGTACCTGGTCAAACTACAGCATGAACAGGGTTACAGTCTGCCCGAGATCGCTAAAAGGATGGATACGTCTGCCGGTGTCAGCGTGCTGTGCGAGCACCTGGACGCCGTGGCGGCTCGCGCCGCCGAGGCGTATGAGGAGGTCCTTGAAAAGCGAGAGCGCGCACGCGTATTGCGTTGCGCACTGGCCGTGAGCCCGTGTGAGGTGCACGATGCGGTCGAGGGTTATTTGCAGGAGCGCATCGGTGAGATGGCGCTTGAGATCTTGCGGCGGGCGCTCTGGCAGCTCATGCGGCCAACTGCTGCAACTGGCCGTGTCCCCCAGCTTGACGCTTCGGAGGGCGACCAGGTACGGCGAATTATGGATGCGCCCGGAATGGACTTGGCAATTGAATTATGGGCAGGTCCGGGTACGTTTGAGCATCTTCGGGATGCAGCCGCTACCTGGTAGGAAGATGCCGAATACACTTGATTGGTAGGGATATTGGCATGATTAACGAGAACGGTTTGCTGGGAAGGCTGATGCGCGGGAAAAAATTCGCGATCCGCAAGAGCGTCGTGTTCGCTTTGGTCGGAGGCATGATGCTCGGATCGGGCGGCGTATTGTTCTTCCAGTGGTACAACCCCAAAGACGTTCCGGAGACGCCGGCGTTCGACGCCTCGCTGATCATGAGCCGAATCGTTGATCGCAACGAGATGGTGGCGGCGTCGCAGGACTACACGATTGTCGAAAAGGCGGGGGACCGAAACAAGCTCTTCGATTTCATCGAGATTCCATTCACACAAAACAGTTTTTGGTATCGCTACTCGGGGGTTATCGAGGCAACGGTCGATCTGAGGGCCGCCCAATGGGACACCAAGGGCGACACATCGATCACGGTGACCCTACCGGAGCCCTCAATGCAAAATGTCCCTGACATGAATGTCTCCGGGGTACTCGAGGAACGTAACAACATCCTGAATCCCATTCACGTCGAAGACGTTGATGCTTTTCAGCGCGACTGCATCGCCAGGAGTGACCAGCAGGCCAAGGAGGGTGGCTTGTTGGATCGTGCAAAGGAGAACGCCCAGGCAAACCTGCAGGGCATGTTCGATATCGCCTGCGGCAAAGACGTGTGCAGGGTCGAGATCGAGTGGATTGATCGGGAGGATGGGGTGAAAGATGAGTAAAAAGATTCTGCTTGCAATCGGGGCGATGGTGCTGCTCGCTTTTGCATTATTCAACGCAACGATCTTATCGTGGGGGATAGAAAAGGTTCGGATAAGGCGTCGGGAGAAAAAAGTTAGATTCGAGACAATCTCTGAAGTCGATGCGGCAGAGACGCGAATCTCGATCGACTAGTACGACGTGGCGGCTTAAGACGAGACTAGAAATGGAAATGGAGAGGGGTGGTTGTTTTAGCCGCCCCTCTCCATTTGCGCGATTCGAAGTAGCATTGGGCCGGACGGAGGTACCGATTGGCTCGATGTTGTCTAATAATGAATCAATGTGACTGGCAATTCGAGGAAGGGGTTTGTAATGGTTGATTTTGAGGGTGAAAACCAAGGTGAAGAGAAGAGCGCGGTGGATATCGCGACGGCGGCAAACGTGGCAATCGAGATTGCGATGATCGCTGTGGATTTTATTCCGGGCGACAAGGCGGAAAAGCTGGTTTCAGGTGTAAAAAAATATGCTCCTGTTGCCAAGCGTATGGTCGATAAGATGCCCGATATGGCGCCAATCGCCAAACAGGCGGCAGACGCGCTGCAGGACAAAGCACCAGATGTGATGGCCGTAGGGGCAGATAGGGTGAAGGGTGCGATGAAAAGCGCTGCCGATGCCGTCGCCGAACGGGGTCGCGCCGTTGGCGATTCCGTGAAGGAGAGCGCTGAGACGCGTGAACGCGAAAAGGCGCGAAAGGCGGCCCGCCGCGCCCTGTTGGATGGCGCCGGCAATCAAATGCCTGTCGAGCAGTTCCTGCAGAATTGGGAGATCCAGAGCGGGGCAACCGTCCAGCCGGGAGAAGGGTACATGGGGTTCAGCGGCTGTTACGTGATTGCGACTTACGCCCATGCAGTTAAGAGGGGCGATTTCAGCAAGTTCCGCGACCTGTACGTCGGCAAGTCGGAGAACGTTGGGGAAAGCATTTTCAAGGATCTTACCGGCAGGGGAAACGTCGATGTGTACGCCGATGTGAAATACAGGCAGTGCGTGTACGTCTTGGTGTACCCGTGTCCGCCCGAAAAGATCGATGAACTGGAGGACTCTTTGATTACTGCGCTTGAAGCAGACCGATCCTATAACGGTGGTGCAAGCTCAACGGTTTCATAGAGGCGACGTATCGGCATAGATGTTTGCGGATGCCCCGTCGGCGCTTGTGGTCGGGGCTGTGTTACATCCAGGTGCATCTCCTACCATTCGTCCACGCGGTCGTGGTTGATGGGACGGTAGAACAAACGCCGCAACTCGTCGGCATCGCGTGTTTGGCCGAGGGCCCACATGGTCTTGGCCACGAGCGCCTCGGTGGTCATGTCGCCGCCCTTGAGGATGCCGGGATGCTCGGCGTACGTGCGGCCAACCTCGTATACACCCAGGTCCAAGCCTTCCTCGGGCACCTGCGTGGTCATGACCACGGTTCGGCCGGAGTCGACCCAATCAAAGATGGCTTCCTGGTAGGATGCGCCGTCGGCGCCTCGCTCGGGCACGCCGCCCATGCCGAAGGTCTCGAGGATCACGGCGTCGTAGTCGGGCTTGAGCAGGCGGAGGATGTCGGGCGCGAGACCGGGCGTGAGCTTGAGGGCGCATACGCGGCTGTTGAGCTCGGCGTAGAAGCGGGGCACCGCGGCATCGCCGTCCATGGCGCCCGCCATTGCGGTTGTGGCGCGGTCGCCTGCGGTTGGACCGGTGGGCGTGGCAACCGACCCGCTGCGGATGATCTTGTCCTGGCGCAGGTACGCCAACACGGGATAGTTGATGCTGTTGAAGGCGTTGAAGCTCATGGTGCGCTGCTTGCGGGCGCGCGTGCCGGCGATCGCGTAGCCGCCAAAGACGATGGACACGTCGCGCGAGCGGTCCGACGTGGCATAGACCAGGCTCTGGTACAGGTTGATCTTCGCGTCGGTGAAGGGGTTGCCCATGGGCTGCTGGGAGCCGGTGAGCACGATGGGCTTGGGGCTGTCCTGTATGAGGTAGGAGAGCGCCGCGGCCGTGTAGGCCATGGTGTCGGTGCCGTGCAGGACCACGAAGCCATCGTGGGCGTGGTAGTTCTCACGGATGACCCGGGCGATGCGCAGCCAGTCGGCAGGACGCATGTTGGTGCTGTCGATGTTCATGGGTTGCACGATCTTGAGCTCGCACACCCCCTCGATCTCGGGCACGCTGAGGGCGAGTTCCTCGCCGGTGAGAGCGGGGGAGAGGCCATTGCCGTCCTCGGCGGAGGCGATAGTGCCGCCGGTGGCGATCAAGAGGATGTGCTTCATGCGGGCTCCTTTGCTCTGCGGGCCTATTGGCGCCACGCGCAACGGCTTTGGCGCCCTTATGGGAGGATGCCCGAAGCGCGACGAGGCGACATCGAGATATTGTAGGCCAAAAACCCTGTAGGATTTCTGCGTAAGCGCAGCTCGGCGAGTATGATGTACCAATTATCTGAGACGTGGTGCCGCTGCGGGGCAGCGGCATGGTTGGGAGGCTCCATGGCCCATAACGCATCCGAGCAGATTCGGCAGAAGGTGCTGGTATTCGACTTTGGCGCACAGTACGCGCAGCTCATCGCTCGCCGCGTGCGCGACCTGCATGTGTATTCGGAGATCGTCCCGTGCGACATCTCCGCCGATGAAGTGCGCGAGATGGCACCCGCCGCGCTGATCCTCTCGGGCGGCCCCGCGTCCGTGTATGCCGAGGACGCGCCCACGGTCGACCCTGCCATCTACGAGCTCGGCCTGCCCATACTGGGCTTTTGCTACGGGCACCAGGTCACCGCCGTCACGCTCGGCGGCGAGGTGGGCCATTCCGAGATCGGTGAGTACGGACCGGCCACCATCGAGCGCGACCGCGACAGCGCCCTGTTCAACGCGACGCCGCTCGAGCAGACCGTGTGGATGAGCCACCGCGACGCCGTGTCCCGCGTGCCCGAGGGTTTTGCGGTGACGGCGAGCACCTCCGTGTGCCCGGTCGCCGCCATGGAGAACGCCGAGCGCCGTATCTACACCACGCAGTTCCACCCGGAGGTCAAGCACACCGAGTACGGCGGGCAGCTGCTGAGCAACTTCCTGTTCGACATCTGCGGGCTTGAGGCCGACTGGACCATGGACAACCTGGTCGAGACCATGACGGATGAGTTCCGAGCCACCGTGGGCGAGGATCGCGTGATCTTGGCGCTTTCCGGCGGCGTTGACTCCTCGGTGGTCGCGGCGCTCGGCGCGCGCGCCGTGGGACGCCAGATGACCTGTGTGTTCATCAATCACGGCCTTCTGCGCCGTGGCGAGCCCGAGCAGGTGGAGGAGGTCTTCACCAAGCAGTTCGACGTCGACTTCGTGCACGTGCACGCGGAGGAGCGCTATGC
>JAHHSP010000031.1 GCA_020025115.1 Collinsella sp.
GACCAGACGGCCCACAAGCGAGGTCGCCTCACCAAGACCCGAGATCAGGCCCACAGTGGCGGCCGAGGCCCCCAGAGAAGCCAGGAGCGGGCCCTGCACGCTAAAAGCCCCCTCGTATACGATGTCCATCAGCATGCTCACCAAGCCAAAGCCCATGATGAACCTAGACGCCGCGCGGGCGCCAGACGACACGCCATCCCTCATGATCTCTCCCCCCAAATGGACCGTGCGCAACGCGCGGCCGCTCATGACAAGACTTGCCATTGTAGACCTCGCGCCCACGATAAAGCATAGGGGTCGGAAGGCATGACACCCCCCTTACATTGGACGTCGGCGCAAAACGAAGCGCCCGGACCACCTGGATCCGGGCGCTTCGTCTCATATGCATGAACGCGAGTCTACTCCACGACCTCGACGAGTTCGATGTCGAAGTTGAGATCACACCCGGCCAGCTCGTGGTTGGCATCGAGCTTGACGCCCTCGGGCGAGACCTCGACGACCATCACGGGCACGGGCATACCGCCGGGGCCTTGCAAGAAGAGCTTCATGCCGACCTCGATCTTCTCGAAATCCGGCACCTCCTCGGCCGGGAAGAAGAGGATCATGTCCTCGGAGCGCTCGCCGTAAGCCTCGGCAGCCGGAATGTGGACGGTCTTCTTCTCGCCCACCTCCATGTCGAGCACGGCGGCGTCGAAGCCCTTGATCATCTGACCGGCACCCGCCACGAACTCGATGGGCTCACCGCGATCATAGCTTGAATCGAACTGGGTGCCGTCGTCGAGCGTGCCGCGGTAGTGGGCCTTGACCGTCTTACCCTGATTGGACATACGCATCCTCTTTCAATCGATGTGCGCCTCCCCGACGGCAATGCCGCGGCGAAACATGGCTGTCACCGACGCGATCTACCAGGCGAGCGTCGGCATGTGGAACCACTATACCCGAGCGCGTACGCACTTATGCCCGTGCCTCGTCCTTCTTCTCCCGCGGAAGCACCAAGTTCAAGATGATGCCCACGAGCGTGGAGGTCGCCATGCCGGGCAGGGCGTAGTCCCCCAACGGTATGGCGATGCCGGAAGTCTCCATGCCCACGCCCAAGATGATGACGACCGAGGCGATCATGAGGTTGCGGTTGATGTCAAAATCGACGCCGTTGGACACGAGCATGCGCAGGCCGTTGGAGGCGATAAGGCCGAACAACAGCAGACACACACCGCCCATGACCGGGCTCGGGATGGAATTGATGAGCGCGGCGAGCTTGGGGCACAGGCCGCCGACGATGAGCGCGAAAGCCCCGGCATACCAGAAGATCTGAGTCGAGTACACGCGCGCGACGCTCATGACGCCGATGTTCTCGGCATACGTGGTGGTCGGAGGACCGCCCAGGAAGCCCGAGATCATGGTGGACAGGCCGTCGCCGGCGAGCGAGCGCGGCAACAGGGGGCGGTAATCCTTGTCGACGATCTCACCCACGGCGAGCAGATGGCCGATATGCTCGATAACCGTCACAACGGCGACCGGGGCGATGAGCGCGATGGCGCCCATGTCGAACTTCGGGAAGCTCACGTTGGGCAGGCCGAGCCATGCGGCCTCGGCGATGGGCGCGAAATCGACCATGCCGAAGGCGATGGCCACCGCATAGCCCACGATGATGGCGAGCAGGATCGGCACGGTGCCGACGATGCCGCCGCACCCGGAAAAGACCACGGCCGCGAGCAAGGTGATGGCAGCCATGATGGCACCCTGCGGGTTGAAGACCGATGCGCCCGTGGCATCGGCTCCCATAAACGCCATGTTCACGGCGGTTGCAGACAGGCCCACGCCGATGACCACCATGACCGAGGCGACGAGCACGGGCGGCAGCAGCCGATCGAGCCAGGCCGTACCGACGAGCTTGATGACGCCCGCCACCACGAGGAACACCGCGCCGGCGACGATCACGCCAGACATCGCCGCATCGAGCCCCTGCGTGGCGCCGACCGCGATTACAGGGCTGATGAAGGCAAAGGAACTGCCCAGGTAACTCGGGATTTTGCCGCCCGTTACCAGCAAGTAGCAAATCGTGCCGATGCCCGAGCACATGATCGCCACGTTGGGATCGAGACCGGTCAGCAACGGGACAAGCACCGTCGAACCGAACATGGACATGACATGCTGGATGCCCAGCGGGATGGCCCTCGCGGGTGAGACGCGGTCATCGACGCCGATGACCTCGCGCTCATGGTGACTCATGGGCGCTCCTTTCGGTTGGTGACATTCGGTCTATGGTACCGTGTTGGACGGCCCATCGGCGAACATTTCCCCATGGGGGAGATATATCTCGGCCACCGAGCTCGCACGAGATGGGTCCATCCCACCGAAGGTCTATGAAAGGAGCCCATAGCGGTGAGCGCAACCATCGTCGTCCTTACCGTCGAGGGGCGCGAGATTCCCGTAACCGTCATCCGCAAGCGCGTGAAGAACCTCAACTTGCGCGTTCACGAGGACGGGACCGTCGCGCTCAGCATCCCGCAGCATCTGCCCTTCCCCCGCGCACAAGAGTTCCTCGAACGCAGGGCCGGCTGGATCGCCGAACGTGTCCGCCGCAACACCGGGCACGGCTCTCCCCTCTCACCGGACATCGGGCCATCCGACCTCATACCGCTCTGGGGCGAGCTCATCCCATGTGACTCCGCTCCGCTCCGCCGCGTCGGCGTCGGCCATGGTGGCGGGCGCGGGGCGAACTCGGCAAGGCGGCATACGGCAACAGGCCGGGCCACCGGCGGTCAAGCTGCTCCCGGTCAGGGCGGCCCCGTTCAAGCCCCCGCAACCCAGATCGTCCTCGACGAGCTCTACCGTACCGAGGTGCTACGTGTCCTGCCGGGCGTAATCGAACGCATGGAAGGTCGCATCGGCGTCCATGCAACGCGCTGGAGCGTCCGGGCGATGAAAACGCGCTGGGGCTCATGCACGCCGAAGACCGGTGCGATCCGCATCAACACTCGGCTTGCCGCCTACCCGTCCAAATGCCTGGAGTTCGTGGTGGCACACGAACTCGTACATCTGTTGGAGCCGAGCCACAACGCCCGCTTCCACTCCCTGCTCGACGAGTTCTATCCGGATAATCGAGCCGTTGCCCGGCGCCTCAGGCAAATGCCCGTTTTGAACGAAGGCGATATGGCCGACTGACAACGGCACCCGTCGGACGCCCGATGTGAAGCACCGCAGATCAAAGCCGCTCCGGTGAAACATGCCGACGTAGCGGAGCAACGCCCCGGTCTCGTGTGGCGGATACGCAAAAAGGGACGCCTCCGAAGAGACGTCCCTTTGAACATCCGGCTACCTAGTTATGGTGGATACGGGTTACTCCTCGACGGGCTCGAACTCGTCCGGGCCAACGCCGCACACGGGGCAGACATAGTCCTCGGGAAGCTCGGGGGTGTCGACTTCGACCTCGAAACCGCAAACAACGCAAACGAACTTGTACGTCTTGTCAGCCATGATGGCTCCTTTCACAGGCGAATGTATGTAAGCAGAGTGTACCCAAGTTCCACATGCCGCACACATCGGCGAACCGGGTCTTGGGAACCTCGCTCGCACATATGCTACTGGAATTGTTTCCTATTAGCAAGAGCTTTTTATTCGGCCTGATACGAGCTTGCCTTGGGAGGCGTCTTGCCCTTGAGGGTGCTGTGATAATACGCGTATGTGAGCGGGGGCTCGCTCGACAGTCGCTCAGCCTGCTCCACCTCACCGACAAACAGATAGTGCGTGCCCACGTCGACCGTCTCGATCAGGCGGCACCCGTACACGGCGCATGCATGCTCGGGGCAGTACGGGCTCCCCACCGCAGAGACCGCGGTCTCGTACTTGGCGAACTTATCGTACGTGTCGCTGGTGCGGAAACCGAAGTTACCGATATAGGGCATGTCGGCCGTCTGGTCGATCGCCGTAATGGTAAATGCCCCCGCTTTCGCGATAACGCCAGCGGTCACGTTGTCTTTGTTCACGGCGACGCTCATGCGGATGGGCTGGGCCGTCACCTGAACGGCCGTGTTCACCACGCACCCCGCCTTGAGGCCGTCGGCCTCGGCGGACACCACATACAGTCCGTAGCTCATGGCGAACATCGCGGTTGAATCGATTGGCATGGCATTCCCCTTTCTAAAGGCGTTTATCTCCAGTATAGAATTTAGCGCGAGATGCCGAAATAGGCACAAGCGGCCGCTCGGCAGATGAACGTCCATCTTTGTCAAAAGGAGGCGAGGACGTGGCAGTCGCGACGGCAACGCCCAGCGCCCGATACCGCTTGTTGGTACGGCAGCCCCCGACCCATCACCGGTTGCGCTGCTTGAGGGCACGGTCGATCTCTCGCTGCATGTCGCGCTTCGCCATGTCCTCGCGCTTGTCGTAGAGCTTCTTGCCACGGCCGAGGCCCAGCAACAGCTTCACGCGGCCATCCTCGTTGAAGTAGAGTTCGAGCGGGACGAGCGCCACACCGCGCACGCGCAGCTTTCCATCGAGGTAGTCGATCTGCTTGCGATGCAGCAGCAGCTTGCGACGGCGATCTGGGTCGCGATTGAAGATCGAGCCGTTGGAGTACGGGTGAATGTGCACGTTGTGCAGCCAGCACTCGCCATTGCGGATAAGGGCGAAGGAATCCGTGATCTGGCACGCGCGCTCGCGCAAGCTGCGGACCTCGGTGCCGGCGAGCTCAAGGCCACACTCGAACGTCTCATCGATGAAGTACTCATGGTGCGCGGAGCGATTCTTGGCGATCAACTTCTTCTCTCGGCGCGGCTTGCGGGCAAATCCATCGGCCATGGTTACTCACCGTCCTTGGAATCGGCATAATCTGCGGAGGCACCATCGGCGGACCCTGCGGGCACAGCTCCCCGACCGGCGGCGGCCTCCTCTCGCTCGCGGGCGAGCTCGGCGTCGGATTCGCGGATCAGGCGGACGAGCGCCTCGCATGCGGGGGCACCCACCAGGTCGCGGGCGAGCAGGGTCAGGCGGGTCGCCTCGTTGCGATCTCCCTCGGAGGCCGCATCCGTTGCGCACATGAGCAGGCAGACGGCGATCTCGGCGTTCGCGCCGGTGCTGATGCCATGCTCCTCGAGCTGACCGTCCACGACCTCGTCTTCAAGCTCAGCGAGTTCGGGATGCCCCTTATCGAGCTGCGCGGCAAGCGCCGTGGCGGCGGCGTCGGAATCGCAAGCTCGAATCGCGGCACGACGGCACCCCTCTGCAGCCGGTAGATTCTCCCCCGCGAGAAAATACTGACCGAGATTGGCGAAGGCGCGCGCGAGGGCCTGCGGTGTGGTCGCGCGCTCCAGCACGGAAGCGGAGAGCGCGGCCCACTCCTGCGCGTCACCCAGAGTCCGGAAAACCTCGGCGAGGTTCAGACGGTGCGCGCAGTTCATCGGGTTCCAGCGCACGGCCTGCTTGAGGGCATCACGCGCAGACTCGTACTCATGACGCTGGATGTAGATGTAGGCCAGATCGGCATACAGGCGATCGAAAGGCGCCTCGACCTGCGTGAGCTCACGCGGATCGCGCTCGACGCGACGATAGGCCAGGTACTCGAACGGACTCGAGAAGCTGAACCACTGGCGGGCGTCCGTGGCGATGCACGCGCTGTCCGCATACTCTCCAGCTTCTGACGCGAGCTCCTCGAGCAGCACGGCCGCAGTCTCAAGCTCGCCCTCGGCGAGCAGGTTCTCGGCATAATCGATGTCGCGCGCCGAAATGGTCATTTCCATGGTGTCCTCCTTGATAGAGTCGAAGTCTCAGTGTAGCGCACGGGGCGAGCAGGCGCGACGCCCCGGCCGCTCAAGGCATGGTCGGCTACGACACGGGTCCGCTCACGTGAATCAGCTTGAGGTCGAGATGCCCGCGCAAAACGTTCACGCTCGCGACCTCGACCACCACGCGGCAGCCGAGCCCGACCCTCGTCCCCGTCGATTCGCCCGTAAGCGCTAAACGAACATCGTCGAAATCCCACCACTCGTTGCCCAGGGCGCTCATGCGGACCAACCCCTCCGCGCCCGTCGCATCGAGGCGGACGAACGCACCGAGGTCGGAGATCCAAGAAACGGTTCCCGTATCCCGCTCCCCGATATGGCTCGCGTAGAGCTGGGCGACCTTCACCTTCTGCGATGCGGTCGCAGCCGCATCGGCCGCACGCTCGTTGTCACTCGCCTGTCGGCAGAGCTGTGGACAAATCGCCTCGAGGGCCTGCGGCCCCTTGCCCGTAAGTCGCGACTCGCGGGCAGCCGCCTCCTTTTTCCCGAGCTCGCGCTTGGCAAGGGCGGCCTTGAGAACGCGATGCGCGAGCAGATCGGGGTATCGGCGGATCGGGCTGGTGAAGTGACAGTACGCCCGGGCCCCGAGGGCATAGTGACCCTCGTTATGGGACTTGTACACAGCTCGTTGCTGGGCGCGCAGCAGCAGTGCGTTGACCTGCGGGGCAAACGCCGTACCGGCAGCATCCTCGACCGCCGCGTTGATGGCGCGGGGATCGCCGAGCATAATGCCGGCGGCGAGACCGCCCTCCACGGCGCCGAGCTCGGTGAGCGTTTTGGCCGCCGAGGCCAAGCTGTCGGGAGAGGGGTCCTCATGGACTCGGTAGGCGGAGACCAAATCACGGTCGGCCAGAAACTCCGCCACGCATTCGTTGGCGAGTAGCATGGCTTCCTCAACCAAGCTCGTCGCGGCCGTGCGCTCACGCGTGACGATGTCGACGGGCATTCCCGCCTCATCGAGCAGCACATGGACCTCCGGCGTGTCGAAGTCGATGGAACCGCGCTTGCGGCGAATCTCACGGCGGGCGCGGGCGAGGGCGTCGGCGTTGCGAAGGAACGCACGTAGATCGACGCCATCGGCACGGGCGGCCTCCACGGCGGTCTCGGCGCGCCCGCATGCCGCGGCGTCGAGCTCCGCCCCACCCCCCTGCAGCAGCACGTCGGCCGCGCCATAATCCATGCGCACACGTGAGCGGATCACACTCGGATAAGGTTCGTACATCCGCACGCGACCTTGGGCGTCGAGCTCGATATCGACTGTAAAGGCGAGGCGATCCTCGTCGGGGCGCAAGGAGCACAAATCATTGCAGAGGCGTTCGGGAAGCATCGGCAGCACGCGGTCGGCGAGATACACCGAAGTCGAACGACGACGAGCCTCGAGGTCGATGGCGCTCGCCCAGTCCACATAATGTGACACATCCGCGATGTGCACGCCGAGCATCCAGCCGCCGCGCAGCGTTCGTTCGACGGAGATGGCGTCGTCAAAATCACGCGCGTCCACCGGATCGATGGTTATGGCGAAACGATCGCGGATATCCCGGCGCAATGGGTCGGCCAGAGCGGCCTCGACATCGACCTCAAATGTCGACGCCTCGTCGACTGCGACCTGCGGATAGCCGTCAACGAACCCATAGCGGGCCATTATGCACTCGATGCCCAGGCTCGGCTCGTTGGCGTCGCCGATGCGTCGCTCGAGCGTCACCACGCCGGCTTCGGTGCGCGACGGATACTCCACGATGCGCGCGGACACGATGTCGCCAGGCTCCACGCCCAGACGCTGCGGCGAACCGTCGGTCGGCAACACGAAGAAATCCTGCTTGATGCGCGCATCAAGCGGACGCACGGCACCCAGCGGACCCGCGGGCTCGAACACGCCCACGATCGCCGCGACGGCGCGGTCGATCACATGCTCGACAACAGCGCGTCGGACACCGTTCCTACCGCGCTGCAAACTCACGTACACGCGATCCCCCGGCATCGCCTCACGCATGGAGCGCGACCCCAGGCGATACACGCCCTCGGCCGTCTCCACCTCGGCACGGGCGTCATACACGCGCACCGTCCCCGTCAGCCCCGGAAGCCTCCGCGACCGAGCGGGTCCGCGCCGGCCATTCTTCGAATGTCTACCTCTGCCCATGCATTCCTTTCAATCAATGGATGAAATCTACGCTATCGCCCCTTGTACCCAAACTGAACAATCTGCCGACTCCGCTTCGGCCACGCACACGCGGGGTGCCGCGAAAGCAGGAAACCCCCTGGAATATCCCTTCGTGGACATTCCACAGGCCGCCGAGCAAAACACGACGGCCGTGGACGTTTACGCGGGATATCCCAGGGGGTCTCCGATGGGATCGAGCGGTACGCGCGCTCTACACCTTGAGATAGCGCCTCATGGCGATGGCCGAGCCGAACAGGCCGATGATCACGCCGAGCAGCACGAGCGAACCATACGTCGCGAAGTAGATGTTCATGGGGACGGCAAAGCTCATCCAGCTGATACCTTCGGCGACCTTGGGTATGACGAGGTTGCGGAACAGCTCGAGCACGCCGATGGAGAACAAAGCGCCCAGTAGGGCCTGCAGCACGCCCTCGGTGATGAAGGGCCCGCGAATGAACCCGTTGGAAGCACCGACGAGGCGCATGATGGCGATCTCGCGACGGCGGGCGGTGATGGACAGGCGGATGGTGTTGTTGATGAAGATGAACGCCACGAACGTGAGCAGGGCGACCAGCACAACCGCGGCCACGCGAATGTAGCCGGTCAGCTGGAAGAGACGACCGACCTCCTCCTGGCCGTAGCGGACGTTCTCGGCCACATCGGCGTCTTTGTCGTCGACCTCGGGATCGGCGTCATCGACGATCTTGCGGAAGCCGGAATCATCCTTGATCTTCTCGGCCATGGCCTCGACCTGAGACGGATCCTCCATCTCGATGCGGAAAGAGCGCGGCAGGGGGTTTTGGCCATCCAAGGCGGAAAGCGTCGCATCGGCGTTGCCGGAAATAGTGGAGCTGTACTCCTCCAGCGCATCCTCCTTGCTCACGAACTCGACGTTCTTGACGTTGTCCATGCGCTCGAGCTCGGCCTGGTAATCCTCGACATCCTCATCGGAGGCGTTGTCGGGGATGTAAGCCTGGATGCTCACCTGGTCCTCGACGTTGCCGATCGCGGAGTTCACCAACACGGAACCGATGATGAACAGGCCGATGATGAACAGCGACAGGAAGATGGTGATGACGGCGCCGAAAGACGTCGTCCAGTTGCGGAAGAAGTGGCGGAAAGCCTCTTTGATGGAATAGCCGAAATTAGAAGGCGCCATAGTTGCCGTAGCCTCCCCTCTCCTGGTCGCGGATCACGCGGCCGCCCTCGAGGGCGATGACGCGACGCTGCATGGAGTCGACCATCGCGCGGTCATGCGTGGCCACGATCACGGTCGTGCCGGTGCGGTTGATGCGCTCGAGGAGCTTCATGATGCCCAACGAAATCGCGGGATCGAGGTTGCCCGTGGGCTCATCGCAGATGAGCAAAGGCGGACGATTGACCATGGCTCGGGCGACGGAGACGCGCTGCTGCTCGCCACCGGAAAGCTGATCGGGCAGGGAATCCATCTGCTCGGCCAAGCCGACCAGGCGCAGAACCTCGGGAACCTGGGCCTTGATGACGGCCTTGGGCTTGCCGATGCACTGCAGGGCAAACGCCACGTTCTCGTAAGCCGTGCGGTTGGGCAGGAGCTTGTAGTCCTGGAACACGGCACCGATCTGGCGACGAAGGAACGGGATCTTGCGGTTCTTGATCTTCATGAGATCTTGCCCCGCGACGATCACGCGACCGCTCGTGGGCTTCACATTGCGAAGCATCGTGTTGAGCAGCGTGGTCTTGCCGGAACCGGAGTGGCCGACGAGGAACACGAACTCACCGGGGTAGATCTCGAGGTTCACGTCGTCCAGCGCGGGCTTGTTGGGCTGTGCGGGATAGACCTTGGTGACATGCTCCATGAGGATCACCGGCTCGACGCCGGCCTCGCGGGCCTGACGGGCGCGGGAATCCTCGACCGGAGCGAACACCGTGGTAAAGTCGGGGTTGTTGGCAAGCGCCGCATCCAGAGACGCGACCTCGTCGGCCTGATCGGCGGTGACGACGGCGGATGCTGGGCCGGCCTGCGTCATAAAGACGCCGGGCTGAGCGACCTCCGGGGCCGCGGGCGCGGCAGGATCCATCGGCGCGGGGATGTTAGGGTGCGAGACCGGGACATCCTCGGGCGAGGGAACGCTGAACAGGGGATTGGCGGCAGCCTGAGGCGCCGCGGCCGCCTCGCCCTGATGCAGGGGCGCGAAGCCCTCGGCCGAAACGGTTTCGGCCGCAGGTGCGGAGGCATCGAATACTGGGTGCTGGACAGGCTGCTCGAACAAGCGGTCCTGCGCGGAGGCCGAAGGCTCGGTGCGCGACGGCGCGGGCGCACCGACCTGCGGCACCTGCGGCGTCACCGGCTCTTCGCTCGGCGTACGGAAGTGGTTACCCACTAGAGCTCCTTAGAGTCGTGCATTTGAACTACAGACCTGAATATTCTAGCAAGGCGGGGCCGCTACCATCAAAGCAACACGGCCAAACCCGCCGTGCACGCCAAGCGGAAATGGGAAAGGGCCCCGATTCAAGCTGGTCATCCATCTCAAATCGGGCGCCCTTCCCTTCCATGCCTCGATTTGGGCACCGTCCCCGAATCGAGACCCGGGGCGCACCCTAGCCGACGGACTTGAAGCCGTAGCCGATGGCCTCGTTCACATCGGTGATGACGAGCATCGCGTCGGCGTCGTGCTCGTAGACGATGGTCTTGATGATCGAGATCTCGCGGCGGCTGAGCACGAAAAACAAAACCGGGCGGTCTTTGCCGGTCCATGAGCCCTGGGCCATGAGCCGCGTGCAGCCGCGATCCATGACGTGCAGGATGTCGTGCTCGATATCCTCGAAATGATCGGAGATGATGAACGCGGCGCGCTGCGTGTTGCCGCCGTCGACGACCATGTCCACCACGTATCCCATGAGCACCATGGACAGGGCGGCGTACAATGCGTTGGTAATCGAGAACACCGGTGCCGAAGCGGCACATACCGCGACGTCGATGGCCATGACCGTGGCACCCACGGGCAGGGAGCTCTTGCGGGCGATGATCTGACCGATGGTGTCCGATCCTCCCGTGTTGGCGCCGCAGCGGAACACCAGGCCGTAGCCGATGCCCGACACGATGCCGCCCCACAGCGCCGAGAGCATGAGGTCCTCATGCTGCAGATGCAAGACGAACGGCGCGAACAGGTCGGTGAAGAAACCGAAGAGCACGAATCCGGTGACGGTCTGAACGACGTACTTGAGGCCGCCGGAGCGCACCACCACGAGCAGCAACAGCGCATTCATGACAATGGTCTGCATACCGA
>JAHHSP010000032.1 GCA_020025115.1 Collinsella sp.
CCTCATCGCCATCGGCTCGGCGGCGAGCATCGGCTGGTCGATCGTCGGCATCTACCGCATCGCGGCCGCGCTCACAGCGGGCGATGCGCACGCCGCGCACATGGTCGGCATGGACAACCTCTATCTCGAGAGCGCGGGCACCATCCTCGCGCTGGTCACGGTCGGCAAATACATGGAGACGCGCAGCAAGTCGAAAACGGGCAGCGCCATCGAGCGGCTCATCGATCTTGCGCCCAAAACCGCCACCATCGTCTGCGAGGACGGCTCGCACGCCACCGTCAAGGCCGATGACATCCATCTCGGCCAAACCATCCTGGTGCGCCCGGGCGAGGCGATCCCCGTCGACGGCGTGGTGCTGGAGGGCTCCTCGGCCGTGGACGAGAGCGCGCTGACCGGCGAGTCCATACCGGTGGAGAAGCGTGGCGGCGACACCGTGAGCGCCGCCACGGTCAACCGCACCGGCTCCTTCACCTTCCGCGCCACGCGCGTAGGTGCCGACACCGACCTCGCGCGCATCATTCGCCTGGTTGAAGACG
This sequence comes from Collinsella sp., assembly GCA_020025115.1. Taxonomy (GTDB): domain Bacteria; phylum Actinomycetota; class Coriobacteriia; order Coriobacteriales; family Coriobacteriaceae; genus Collinsella. The sequence continues at coordinate 537 of JAHHSP010000032.1, forward strand.
CCAACGCCACCAAGGCCCCCATTGCCCGCCTGGCCGACAAGGTCGCCGGCGTGTTCGTGCCCGTCGTGCTGGCCATCGCCGCCGCCACCTTCGTCGTGTGGCTCATCGCAACGGGCGGCAACGTCAACGATGCGCTCACCTCGGCCGTCGCCGTCGTGGTCATAAGCTGCCCATGCGCCCTGGGCCTCGCCACGCCCGTCGCGATCATGGTGGGAACCGGACGTGGCGCCGAGATGGGCATCTTGTTCAAGAGCGCCGAGGCGCTTGAGACCCTGCACGGAGTTCGCGCCGTGGTCCTCGACAAGACGGGGACCATCACGGTGGGCAAGCCGGTCGTGACCGATGTCGCGCCCGCCCGCCGTGCGGACGGCTCGCCCGTCATGAGCGAGAAGGCCCTCATGAAGCTCGCCGCCGCCCTCGAACGCGGCAGCGAGCACCCGCTCGCCGAGGCCATCATGGCGCGAGCCGAGGAGATGGGCATCGTGGCCCGCGCCGTCCAGGACTTCAAAGCCGTCCCGGGCCGCGGCGTAACGGCGCGCGAGGGCGCGAACGAGGTCGCCGCCGGCAACGCCGCGCTCATGGACGAGCTGGGGGTCGCCGTCGATCGAGCCGCCCTGGACGAGCTCTCCCGATCAGGCAAGACGCCGTTGCTCTTCGCCAAAAACGGCGAACTCATGGGCATCATCGCGGTCGCCGATGACGTCAAGCCCACGAGCGCCGCGGCCGTAGGCGAGCTGAGCGCACTCGGCATCCGCACCATCATGCTCACAGGCGACAACGAGGCCACCGCCCGCGCCATCGCCGCCAGAGTCGGTGTAGACGAGGTCATCGCCGGCGTCATGCCCGCCGACAAGGAGCGCGTAGTGCGCGAGCTGCAGGACGGCGGCCAAACAGTCGCCATGGTGGGAGACGGGATCAACGACTCCCCCGCCCTGGCGCGCGCCGACGTGGGACTGGCGATCGGCACGGGTGCCGACGTGGCCAAAGAGGGTGCCGACGTGATCCTCATGAAGAGCGACCTCATGGACGTCCCGCGCGCCATCGCGCTCTCCCGCGCCGTCATCCGCAACATCAGGCAGGATCTGTTCTGGGCGCTGTTCTACAACGCCCTCGGCATCCCACTCGCCGCCGGCGTGTTCTATCCGCTGCTCGGCTGGCAGCTCTCCCCCATGTTCGGCGCCGCGGCCATGAGCCTGTCGAGCCTATGCGTAGTGGGGAACGCCCTGCGCCTCAAAACATCTCGATTGGGGGCAGGGGCAAACTGAGTCATTTGATCGGCGGAGAACTCCGCCTTGTCACATCCCGTCACATTTGATTATTTTTGATCAATGCGTACCCGTCCCCAATTGATCGTTCGAGAAAGGAAACGACCATGAACTACATCATCAAGACCGAGGGCCTCATGTGCGGCCACTGCGACGCGACCGTCGAGACGGCGCTGCTGGCCGTCGCGGGCGTGACCGACGCCGATGCCGACCACGAGACGCAGACCGTGGCCGTCGAATGCTCCGGCGACGTCACGCCCGAGCAGCTCGCCGAGGCGGTGGACGGTGCGGGCGAGAAGTTCCGCGCACTGTCCGTGCAGGAGGCGTAGCCACCCATGATGGCCGACCGCGACAAGACCATGCGCCTGCTCAAAACCGCCCGCGGGCAGATCGAGGGCATCATGAAGATGGTGGAAGAGGACCGCTACTGCATCGACATCTCGACGCAGCTCATGGCGGCCCAATCTCTCATCGGACGCATCAACGCCGATGTCCTCAAGGCCCACATCGGAGGCTGTGTGCAACAGGCCGTCGCCCAGGGAACGCAGGCCGAACGCGACGCCAAACTCGCGGAAATCGAAGCCATCGTGGAGAAGCTGGCGAAATAGGGGTATCGTGGTCTCACGGCGCCCGTATGCGGGTACCGTGAGACCATGGCATAGCTGGCGCCCGCATACGGCGTGCGCAGACAGGGAAAGGCACCCATGAACGATTTCATGAAAGACCGCTACGGAGTCGACGAGCTCACCTGCGTGCTCGGCGGCGCGGGTATGTTGCTCGCCCTCATCGGCGCCATCGCGCACCTCGATCCGCTGGTGTGGTGGGCTCCCTTCATCGTGCTGCTCGCGCTCGCGCGCGCGTTCTCCAAGAACATCACCGCCCGCCGCAGCGAGAACGACGCGTTTCGCTCCTCCACCGAGCGCGTTCCCGTACTGGGCGACCTTGTGGCGCGCCTGGGCTCCATCACCTCCGCCGGCCGCGACGTCTCCGGTGGCTCCACCGCCTCCGCCGCTCCCAACATCGAGTACCAACGCGCGAAGCGCACCGCCCAGAAGATGTGGAAGGAGCGCAAGACCTCGCGCTTCCTCAAGTGCCCCAACTGCGGGCAAATCCTGTCCGTGCCCAAGGGAAAGGGCAAGCTCCGCGTGACCTGCCCGCGCTGCCGGGCCAAGATGGAGACGAAGTCCTAGCCTCGCAAGCCGCAACGGCGCCCAGCCACGGCCATGTTCATAGATGTGCAACGGCCCGCGACCCCACCAAAAGGGTCGCGGGCCGTTCTTCGCCGTATCGGCATCTGCCCGCAAGCCGCGCCGCGAGCGCACAAACGGGCGAAAACCTACCGCCCGCCGAATGACAAGTGGCCCTTGCCGAATAGCGCGCATGGACCTCCTCGCAGATGCGGTACTAATACCTCGATGCAATGATAAAACGTTTTTCGCGTCGCACGTTGATGCGCACAGAGGCTTCCGGGGCAGTACAGCCGCCCTCCGCAACGCTCATGCGCGCCGAGAAATCGATACCGACCCCCATCCTGAGGAGGATCACAATGGCCACTGATTCCGTCACCAAGGTCCTAGAAGGCTACGGCGTCCATGCCGGCGCAGGTTCCATCCACCTTGACATGGCCGCAGCCGAACTCGTCGAGGAGGCGCTCGCCCATAAGGAGGGCAGGCTCGCGTCCAACGGCTCCCTCGTGGTCGAAACCGGAAAATACACCGGCCGCAGCCCCAAGGACCGCTTCGTGGTGGATACCCCCGATGTGCGCGACACCATCGCCTGGGGCAACGTGAATATGCCCATCTCCCAGGAGAGCTACGAAAAGGTCCGCGACGGCGTGGCGGCATATCTCGGCGCGCGCGACCTCTACGTCGTGCGCGGCCTTGCCGGCGCCGACCGAGCACACGCCCGCAAGTTCATGATCGCCTGCGAGCGCGCCAGCCAGGCCCTGTTCATCACGCAGCTTCTCGTCCGCCCCACCGATGAGGAGCGCGCCTCTTACGGCGAGCCCGACTTCACCATCCTCGCCGCCCCCGGCTACAAGTGCGACCCCTCCATCGAGGGCCTGAACTCCGAGGCCGCCGTGCTTGTGAACTTCGCCGAGCGCGTCGTGGTCGTGGCTGGCACCGAGTACTCCGGCGAAATCAAGAAGTCCGTCTTTTCCGTCATGAACTACCTGCTCCCCGTCGAGGATAAGGTGCTCCCCATGCACTGCTCGGCTTCCATGGACCCCGCGTCCCGCGACACCGCCGTGTTCTTCGGCTTGTCCGGCACCGGCAAGACCACGCTCTCCGCCGATCCCAAGCGCCTCCTCATCGGCGATGACGAGCACGGCTGGGCCATGGGCGAGGGGATTTTCAACCTCGAGGGCGGTTGCTACGCCAAATGCGATGGCCTCACCGAGGAGCGTGAACCCGAAATTTTCCGCGCCGTGAAGTTCGGCGCCCTCTGCGAGAACGTGATCTTGAACGAGCGCCGCGATCCCGACTACGCCGACGTCTCCCTCACGCAGAACACGCGCGTCGGCTACCCCGTCGAGCACATCCCCAACAGTTGCCTCGAGGGCGCCGGCGGCGAACCGACCGCGGTCATCTTCCTCACCTGCGACGCCTTCGGCGTCCTGCCCCCCATCTCCCGCCTGTCCGCAGACGCGGCCATGTACCACTTCGTGAGCGGCTTCACCTCCAAGGTCGCCGGCACGGAGCTGGGAATCAAAGAGCCCGTCCCCACCTTCTCGGCCCTGTTCGGCGAGCCGTTCATGCCACTCGACCCCATGGTCTACGCCGACATGCTCGGTGAGCGCATCGCCTCTGGCGCGACCCGCGTTTACCTCGTGAACACCGGTTGGATCGAGGGCTCCTACGGTGTTGGCCGCCGTATCCCGCTCGACTACAACCGCATCAACGTCAATGCGGCGCTCGACGGCACGCTTGAGCAGGCCGAGTTTATTCACGACGACGTCTTCAACCTGGACATCCCCACCAGCTGCCCCGGCGTGCCCGATGAGGTCATGGTCCCGTGGAGGTGCTGGTCCAGCAAAGAGGAGTACGATGCCACGGCCAAGAAGCTCGCCGGCATGTTCCAGGAGAACTTCGAGAAGAAGTACGCCCATCTGCCGGAGAACGTGAGAAACGCCGGCCCGCGCGCCTAAACCGGCCATCGAATCAGCTTGGCGCCAAGCGCCCAATGGAACCGCTCCCCGCCAAGCGCCCCACAGGACCGCTCACGCAAACGGCCACGTCGCGCATCGCGGCGTGGCCGTTTTGTCTCAAGTGCCAAACTGGGAGGGGCGCGCCGCGGCGGAAGGCCCGAGTCGGCTCGGGTTTCGGAGCGTGCGGCCCCGGCCCATCGATGCCCGCTACAGTACGGCGCCCGCCAAACCAAGCACGGCCATGAGCGCCATGAATATGGCCGCGATGGGCAGCGCACGGGAGAGCAGCTTGTCCTCCGCCCCAGCGACCTGGACGGCGGCCATTCCGATGGCGAGCGTCTGGGGCGAGATCATCTTGCCCGCACCGACACCGAGTGAGTTCAAAGCCACGATCCAATACGGATCCATGCCCAGGGCCTCGGCGGCCTGCAGCTGCACCGATCCGAACAACAAGCCCGAGCTCGTACCGGACCCTGTGACAAACGCGCCGATCGCGCCGATGACCGGGGCCATGAGCGGGAACAGGGAGCCGGCGACGGCGATGCAGAAGGAGGAGACCGCGCCGATCATACCGGCGTAACCCATGACCTTGGCGCACCCGAGAACCGCGAGCATCGTGATGACCGTGGGCATCATCTGCTTGACCGTGGCCGCGAGCACCTCGCCCATCACGCGCGGGGTCGCACCCTGGATGAGGCCGCCCGCGAACGCGGCGATGAAGATCCACACACCCGGCGTGTTCACCCACATGAACGTGACGGTCGAGGGGTCGGCGCCGCTAAAGATCGTGACGGCGCTCGAGAATTGCGCGATCCAGGCGTTCACCGCCGGCACAAGTTTGGACGTCGCGAGCAGCAGCACGAAAATCAAGATGAAGCAGGACCAGGCGCACAGGGCGCGGCGGGGCGTGACCCGCTCGGCGGCGTCCACGCTCATCTCGAAATCGGGCTCGACCGTCTTTTGGCGACGCGCGAACATGGCGGTGACGAGCAGGGAGCACAGCGAACCGACCACGACCGTGAGCTCGGGACCGACGAAGGCGGCGACCGCCAGCGCCGGCAACGCGTACGCGACGCCCGAAGCCAGCGCGATCACGCCCACACCGCGCAGGCGGGCGCCCAAGCCAAGCCCGGCCCCGGACTCGCCCGCGGGCTCCGCCGCGATCATGACGATGATGAAGGGCACGATGACGAAGAAGGGGGCGATCTGCAACATCTCGGTGAACGCGAGGCGGATGGGATCGAGGCCCGTGAGGCCCGCGAGGGAAACCGTGGGGACGCCGACGGAGCCGAAGCAGGTCGGAACGCCGTTGGCGACCAGGCAGACGAGAACGGCCTGCAGTGGAGGAAAGCCGAGTGCGGCGAGCATGCCGGCGGGAATGGCGACCGCGGTGCCAAAGCCGCTCATGCCCTCCATGAACCCGCCGAAGCACCAGGCCACGAGCAACGCGAGCACGCGACGGTCGCGGGAAAGCGAGGTGATCATGGAACCGATGACGTCCATGGCCCCCGTGCGCACGCACAGGTTGTACGTGAACACCGCGGCGATGATGACGAGGACGATGGGCCACAACGCCATGACGAAGCCCTCGAGACTCGCCGACGCGACCTCGATGACGGGCATGCCCCACCAGGTGAGCGCCAACGCGCAGGCGATGGCGAAGGACCCGATAGCGGCCTTCCACGCGGGAAGGTGCAAGGCGATGAGCGCAACGACCAACCAGATAATGGGTAACAATGCCAATACGAATGGAACAGCGAGGGCAGCGATTGACACGACGACTCCTAACGATGTCCGATGTGCTATATCCGATCTCACGGGCGGCGACCAAGCCGCGCGTCGCTCGCGGCGACTTCCCCCGTCACCGTTCACGCTGAAACATCGTACCACTCGGCAGGCTCGGCATTGACATTTCACTCCCCCATATCCCGCTTACAGCCCAGCCATGCCGCGAAGGCCACCCTGCGCCGAAATGACCGATTGGAGAAACCGTGCCCATGCATCCCCTCGACAACCTGCGCGCCAAAGTCCGCTCGCTCCACGAGAGGCAGGGGCGCAAGCGCGGTGTGACCTTGTTCGGGGACCCGCGCGCGAGCACGTCCTCCCCAACGGGGAAGGCCGCCGAGGGGACCTCCGAGCACGAACCCGGTCCAATCGCTCGCCTGGTCGATACGTGGTGGACGCGACTGATCGCCGCCGTTTACGACGGCGGCCTGGCCGCGCAGGAAGCCGAATACGGCAGCGGGGAGACCGCCCGAGACTATCTGTGGAACACCTTGGGCACCGGCGCCTGGGGTATGGTCTTCCCGGTGCTGACCGTCGTGGCGACCCAGCTCGCGGGCATCGAGCAGGCGGGCATGTTCTCCATGGCGTTCGCCGCGGGAACCCTGCTGATGTTCCTCTCGAACTTCGGCGTACGCACCTATCAGGTCTCCGATCTCGACGAGAAATACTCGTTCGCCTCATACCAGGCACAGCGATTGCTCACCTCGCTGTTGGCGCTGGCGGTGGGCCTGCTGTACTGCACCGTCCGTGGATACGACCCCACCATGCTCATGCTCTCCATCGGAGTCTACGTCTACAAGATCGTCGACGGGCTCGCCGATGTGTACGAGGGCAGGCTGCAACAGGCTGACAAGCTCTATCTCGCCGGTATCAGCCAAACGCTCAGATCGATTGCGGCGATCATCGCCTTCAGCGTGCTGTTGCCCATCACGCACAGCATCGCCCTCGCCGGCGCGGCCATGGCCATCGCGGCCGTCGCCAGCCTCATCCTGGTCACGGTTCCACTCGCCCTACTGGAAACCGAGGCCTCGAAGCCCCTGAGCCCGCTGGAGATCGGCGGGCTGTTCCGCCACTGCCTCCCGCTGTTCTCGGCGCTCTTCATGTTCAACCTCATCGAGAGCGTGCCAAAATTCGCCATGGAGAGCATGCTCCCCTATGACAGCCAGCTTTACTTCAACGCGTTGTTCTTCCCCGCCCAGGGCATTCTGCTGGCCGCCGGGTTCCTCTACAAACCACAGCTGCTGAGACTCGCGAACATCTGGTCGAACCCCCGCAGACGCCGCAAATTCGACCTGATCGTTTTGTCCATGATCGCCGTCATCGCACTCATGACCGCCGGTGCGCTCGCATTCATGGGCTGGCTGGGCATTCCGCTCATGAGCTTCATGTACGGCGTGGATTTCGAGGCGTATCGCGCCGTCGCCTACCTGATGATCGCAGCGGGCGGAGTGAGCGCCGCGATCGACTTCCTCTACGCCATCGTCACGGTGCTGCGGCGGCAGAGCTCCGCCACCAAACCCTACGCAATCACCCTCGCATTCTCCCTGACGGTCCCCACCGCGCTGATCTGGATCATGGGCCTTACCGGCGCCGTGGTGGGATACCTCGCCTCCATGATGCTCCTGCTCGCGCTGCTCTCGCTCGAGTACCACCGCATCAGGCAGGACCTGTCCGAGAAAAACCGCTCCCCATTCCATCCATAGGAACGCGTCGCAGCACGACGGAATCGCGGCGAGGCCTACTCGCCCTCCTCGATATCGGCAAGCCACACGCGGTGGTCCTCGAGGCGCATGATGCCCACGCGGCCGCTGGGATGGCCGGCCGCGGCGGAGCAGTCGATGCAAACGCGGTCCGCGGCACCGCCGGTGTCACGCGAACAGCCGACCTCGACCATGACGCCGCGCAAATCCTCGTCGACGCCCGTACCGCACATGAGCGAGGCGAAACGCGACATCGAAATCGAGGGGGTGTGGCCCGCGACCACCACCGGTCCCGAACCGTCCGTGCCCACCAGGCCCGTCGGCGCCGACCAAAACTCACGCCTGATCCATAGCAGATCGCTCATATCCTGCTCGACCATGGCGGCGAGCAGGTCATCGGGGGTCGCAGCGGCATACCCTCCCCCGCTGCCGCGTGGGATGCCCCGCGCATCCAGGGAGGCTCGCAGGCGAGGTGCATCCACGCCGGCGTGGGCGAACAGGTAGTTTCTGCGGTCACCCGGCGCCGCGGAGGGCATGCGATCGCTCACCTCCACCACCGCGAACGTCGGCAGGCTCACGACCCAGTCCATAATGTCCACATAGCGATCGCGCGGCAATTGCTCGAGCTGCTCGCAGGTGGTGTAACCGCCGTTCATGTGCCAGACCATCTTATCGCGCTCATCATCGCTCCCGAGGGTCTCGTAAAGCATCTCCTCATGGTTGCCCATGAGCGCGCGCGCATTCGGAAGCGCCCGAACCATGTCGATAACGCCCAGCGGGTCGGGACCGCGATCGACCATATCGCCGAGGACGAAAACGGTATCATCCGAACCGGGCTGCGCAAGCTCGAGGACGCGGTCGAAGGCGCGCGCGTGCCCATGAATGTCCGAGACGACGTAAATGGCCATCTGCACCCCTTAAAGGTCAACTTGAACGTTAGGGTTATTGTACCGCGCCGGGAGCTCAAGTCCGCGCTCATCCGGCCGACCGCGCGTCATGTAAACAAATGAGTGTTTCGCCCGAAATGAATGGCGCGATCACTTTATGATGCTAAAGTCTTGGCAATGACACGACATGCAAGGCGCCATACAAGGGAGGTCCTGCCATGGCACGCGTGCACAACTTCTCCGCCGGCCCCGCCGCACTGCCCCAATCCGTCCTGCGCGAAGCACGGGACGAGCTTCTCGACTACGCCGGGACCGGCATGTCCGTGCTGGAGATGAGCCACCGGTCTGAGGCGTATCGCGCCATCATCGAGGATGCGGAGGCCACCTTGCGGCGCCTGCTCGCCATCCCTCCCACGTACCGCGTGCTGTTCCTGCAGGGCGGTGCGACCCTGCAGTTCGCGGGAATACCGCTGAACCTTATGCGCCGGGGGCGCGCCGGCTACGTGGTGAGCGGCAATTTCGCCAAACTCGCCTGGCGGGAGGGATGTAAGTTCGGAAACGCCGAGGTGCTTGCGAGCAGCGAGAACACGAACTACGACCGGATTCCCAAACTAAACGCGGTCGAGGAGCGCGCAGCGGCGGGCGATCTTGATTACGTCTACATCTGCCAGAACAACACCATCTTCGGGACGCAGTTCCACATCCTCCCCGACTGCGCGGACACGCCCCTCGTCGCCGACGTGTCGAGCTGCTTTTTATCCGGTCCGCTCGATATCGAGCGCTACGGCCTGCTGTTCGCCGGTGCGCAGAAAAACGCGGGTCCGGCGGGCGTGACCGTGGTGATCGTACGCGAGGACCTCATCGCGGATGGTCCGGCACGCGCCGACATCTGCCCCACCTACCTGGACATGCGCGTTCAGGCCGAAAAGGGTTCCATGTACAACACGCCCAACACCTTTGGCATCTACCTGTGCGGCAAGGTATTCCGTTGGATCGAGCAGGCCGGGGGGCTCAGGGGCATGGAGCGACGCAACCGGGCGAAGGCCGACCTGCTCTACCGCACCATCGATGAAAGCGACCTGTTCCGGGGCACGGCCGATCCCGATAACCGCTCCATAAGCAATGTCACCTTCCGCACCCGCGACGCCGAGACCGACGAGGCCTTCATCGCCTACGCCCGCGAGCGCGGCATCGAGGGCATCAAGGGCCACCGTATGGCGGGCGGCTTGCGAGCGAGCATCTACAATGCCGTGACCCTGGATTCCGTCGGCGCCCTGGCGGCGTGCCTGCGCGAATTCGAACTCAGCCGGAGCGGCCGATCTATGTAGGGGCCCAAGACCCCTCACCACCCTTGTGCATTCAGATTGAACTGCAGCTGACCCGGGTTTTGCCACACGGGCCGCGCACGTCACGCCCACTCGAACATGGAGGAATTCACCATGCGCCATATCAAGACGATCGACGACATCACCAAGGACGGAGAGGTCGACTTTGGGACGGGGTACGAGCTGGTCGAACGCGTCGAGGACGCGGACGCCATCCTCATGCGGTCCACCGACCTGCACGGCTACGAACTACCGGCCGGCATCCGCGCCATCGGGCGCTGCGGAGCGGGCGTGAACAACATCCCCGTCGAGGAATATGCACGACGCGGCGTGGTCGTATTCAACTCGCCGGGTGCCAACGCCAACGCCGTGAAGGAAATCGTCATCGCGATGATGATCATGTCGAGCCGCGGAATCGTCCAGGCCATGCAATGGGTGCGCGACAACGCCGGCGATCCCGACATCCTCGTGGAGGCCGAGAAGGCCAAGAA
>JAHHSP010000033.1 GCA_020025115.1 Collinsella sp.
CGTCGGCGGCGTCCGCAGCCGGTGGCATCGCCGGTCGCATCCCGTGGCCCAAGGTCAATCCCGGCAAGGCCCTCATCGTCATCGGTGTCGTTTTCGTCCTCTTCCTCTCCGGTCTGGTCCTCGCCAATTCACCGCTGTTCGCCGCGACGGACATCCAAGTCAAGGGCTCCGACCATGTCGAGGTCGAGACCGCGCGCGCCCTCATCGAGGTTCCCGAGGGCACCACGATGTTCAACGTCGATGAGAAGGCGATCTATGAATCGCTCAAGGCGACTCCCTGGGTCAAGGGCGTTGATGTCAAGCGCGAATGGCCTCACACCCTCGTGGTGACCCCCGTCGAGCGCAAAATGCGCGCCATCGCGTTCATCACCGCCGATGAGGTGGCATGGGCGATCGGCGAGGACGGCACCTGGATCGCGCCGTTGAGCCTGGTCGTGGCCGTCGATGCCGAGGGCAATGAGGTTTCGCTCAACGATGACGGCTCGGTGCCCGAAGGGGCCGCGCAGCTGCCCGCCTTCGAGGCCGCGCTGCGCATCGCCCAGGACTCCGGCAGCCTGCTGCTCACCGACGTTCCGAGTGACATCTCGCCCAAGGGCGGAGAGCCGGTCAACGCCAAGGTCGTACTCGCCGGCCTCGATTACGCCAACGGTTTTTCCGATGAGTTCGTCGCCCAGATCAAGGACATCTCCGTCGCCTCGGTCGAGGCGATCTCGGCCAACCTCGTGTCCGGTGTCGAGGTTTCGCTGGGCAAGCCGCACAACATCGTGGAGAAGGAGCGCGTGGTGACCAAGCTTCTCGAAGAGCATCAGGGCGTGACATATATCAACGTTCGCGAACCTGGCGCCTATACGTTCCGCAGCACGCCGCTGCAGGATCCACGGTTCGCGTTCACGCAGCTACCGCTTGCGCTCGGTGAACGGTCTCGTCCTATACCTGCGGAAATGTCAAACGTTCCACATTCTGGCGCCCGTAGTTTGACTTGCATCCGTGTTTTGTGCAAACATAACACGGTTTATCTCGACTTTTAATCTCTACTTGAGGGTTAACGTCGTGACGATCGCCTGTAGACAGGCTTGCCAATAGTAGTGTTCGGAGGACCGCACATGCACGAGAACGAGATCAACAACTACCTTGCTGTCATCAAGGTCGTCGGCGTGGGCGGCGGCGGCACGAACGCCGTGAACCGCATGATCGAGGAGGGCATCCGCGGCGTCGAGTTCGTCGCCATCAACACGGACGCCCAGGCTCTTGCCATTTCCGACGCGGACATCAAGGTCCACATCGGCACTGATATCACACGCGGTCTCGGCGCTGGCGCAAATCCCGAGGTCGGTCGCAAGGCCGCAGAGGAGAGCCGTGATGATATCGCCGAGGCGCTCGCCGGCGCCGACATGGTGTTCATCACCTGTGGCGAGGGCGGCGGCACCGGTACCGGCGCCGCACCCATCGTTGCCGACATCGCCATGAATGACGTGGGCGCGTTGACCGTCGCCGTCGTCACCAAGCCGTTCACCTTCGAGGGCCGCAAGCGCAAGAACTCCGCCGAGGAGGGCATCAAGACGCTCGCCGAGTCCGTCGACACCATGATCGTCATCCCGAATGACCGCCTCCTCGACATCGCCGAGAAGAAGACCACCATGCTCGAGGCCTTCACCACGGCCGACGGCGTGCTGTCCCAGGGCACCCAGGGCATCACCGACCTGATCACCGTCCCCGGCGTCATCAACCTCGACTTCGCCGATGTCAAGACGATCATGAAGCAGGCCGGCACCGCCATGATGGGCATCGGCGTCGCCTCCGGCGACACCCGTGCCGTGGACGCCGCCCAGCAGGCCATCTCCAGCCCGTTGCTCGAGAGCTCCGTGGACGGTGCCACGCGCGTCCTGCTCTCCATCGCCGGTTCCAAGGACCTCGGCATCCAGGAGATCAACGACGCCGCCGACCTCGTGGCCAATGCGGTCGACCCCGATGCCAACATCATCTTCGGTACCGTCGTGGACGAGTCCCTGGGCGACCAGGTGCGCATCACCGTCATCGCCACCGGCTTCTCCGATTCCAACGTGAATCGTCAAGACGAGCTGTTCGCCGCCTCCAAGGCCCCGCGTTCCGACCGCGGCGCCGAGCCCGCGGCCGCTCCCACCGCCACCCGTAACATCGGCGGTACCGAGCTGCCGAACTTCGGCAACGATCAGTTCGAACTCCCCGACTTCCTCAAGCGCGGCAACTTCTAAGGCGACCGGGCTTTTTCGTCGGCATATGCCAAGCTTGAACCATGGGGTGAGCGGAGTGTCCGCCCACCCCATTTTCATGGCTCACCTCGATCGATCCGGGTGCATTGCGCGAGATTTTGCCCGTGGCGCCGCTTCTGGAGATCCGTGGGTAGAATCTCCAACACCGTCTGCAGAGAGGAAGATGCTCCCATGGGACAATTCAGTCGCAAGGACTACGGCGGCCTTGTGCTCAATGAGGTTCGCGATGAGACTGTCATCGCGGTGTTCACCGAGCGTACGGGCGGTGTCTCCGCGCCGCCGTACGCCTCGTTGAACCTTGGGGCTCATGTGGGGGATGACCCTGCGGCCGTAATGGAGAACCGTCGCCGTGTCCTCGCGGCACTCGGATGTGACGATGATCTCGATCGCCTTCTCGTTCCCAATCAGGTGCACGGTGACAACATCGCCGTCGTGCGCGAGGGGTCTTTCGATGAGTTGTGCGCGGTCCGTGAGCAAATCGCCGCCGGTTCCGACGCCATCGTGTGCGTCGCCCCGCATGTGCCGGTGATGTTGTGCTTCGCCGACTGCGTGCCGGTGGTGCTCACCTGCTCCGCCGGGTTCGCCGTCATCCATTCCGGATGGAGGGGGACTATCGCCCGCATCTCCGCTCGGGCCGCGCGCTCTCTCTGCGAGACTGCGGGATGCCCCGCAAGCTCCGTCCGCGCGTATATCGGGCCGCATGTCCTCGGCGATGAATATGAGGTCTCCCGGGAGCTCATGGATCGTTTTCGCGCTGAGTTCGAGTGGGGCGACGCCGGCGCCTCGCGGATGCTCGACCTCGGCCGCGCGATCAAGCAGGCTCTCACTGAGATCGGCGTGCCCGAGGAAGCCATCTTCGACGTTGGCCTGTCGACGGTTCGGTGCAACGACCGCTTCTTCTCCTATCGTGCTGAGGGCGGCACCTGCGGTCGCCACGCCGCCGTCGCGGTCATGAGGTAGCGCCGAAAAGCCGTACCTGCGCTTCGCCTTGTGCCCGCGGGCCAATTCAATCCGCTCCGGGCCGATGGACGGTGGCGGTCGGGCTCGCGAACTCGGGAGGGGGGTCGTTCCTGCGTCCGCTCTCGATTGCGTGCCTGCTCAGAGCGTCGCCCATTCATTTCTTGCATTCTCCTGACATTGCGTTTACGCGATCGAGCGTGGTGCGCGGCTAGACTCGGCAGCGTGTGTGATACGCCCATCGAAAAGGATCGCTATGCGCAAGCTCTTCTCACGTCAGCTCATCGAGGCCCGCCACGAGATGCTCTCCATCTTCGAGGCTATAGATCTCACCCTGCACGATGCCGTCAACGCCTTCGTGACCGACGATAAGGAGCTGGCCAAGCGCGCCCAGCGGGCAACGCTGGCGATCGATGCCCGCAGTGTGAATCTCGAGGCCGTCTGCTACAACCTCATCGCCACGCAGTCGCCCGTCGCGTCCGACTTTCGTCTGCTGCAGACGATCATCTACGTCAACTTCAACTTGCAGCGCATGAGTGAAAAGGTGCGCTCCATCGCCCGTGCGGCCAAGCACAAGGTCAATAACGACATCGAGCTGCCGGCCGAGCTGGTCGACCTCATCCAGCGCGAGTCCAAGTGCGTGTATCGCGTCCTGGGCGCCTCCGCCTCCACCCTCGTCAACAATGACCTCGCCGCCATGACCGACCTCGTGCAGCGCGATGATGAGGTGCACGAGGTGTACGAGCGCTTCTTCAGGGCCTACAACCGTATGGACGCCGAGGAGCTCGCCGACGACGCCTCCCTGGACGACCTGCGTCGCGTCATCATGGTCTCCCGGTATCTGGACCGCATCGCCGCCATCTCGATCGACGCCGCTTTCCGCATCGCCTTCCTGCTGACCGGTCAGCGCTGGAGCGCGGCGGACCTCATCGAGACCGATGAGGATGAGCTCGAGAGCATGCGCATCCCCTCGGGAGAGGGCGTGACGCTCGACCCCGTCCGCGACGCACGCGCCGTCGCGTCCCTGGCCCCCGATGAGGTGGGCGGCAAGCTCGCTTCGCTCATCCGCGAGATCGAGACCGAAGACGGGGATGAATAAAGGGTTAGACGCACTCGAAATCCCAGCGCTGGACGGTTGCGCTCTCAAAATTTGATACCATGAATCGAACATTGCGCGGACGCATGGGCGTCCGCTCGTTTGCGTCTATCGCTCGAAGAGATCGGAGTCCCTCCGTGCGACGTTCACGTCATGCCTGTCCGGGCACGTCGCCCCATCCTCTGGGTGCGCATCGCTGCTCGGGAGGCGCGCACCACGCCCTTCCGTCCAGGGCGTCACGGCTGTTCCTCACGGCCGCACTGTCCCTTTCCACCATGCTCGCCCTGACGTCGTGCAGTTCGAGCACGTCGGCGGAGTCGATCACCGTCGCGGGCTCGACGACCTGTCTGCCGATTGCCGAACAGGCCGCCGAGCTGTTCAAGGAGGAAACCGGAACCGGCGTTCTCGTGAGCGGCCTGGGTTCTTCCGCCGGCATCGAGGCCGTCTCCGCCGGTACCGCCGAGATCGCGACGTCCTCTCGCGGCTTGAACGCCGAGGAGCAAAAACTCGGCCTCACCACGATCCCCGTCGCGCATGACGGCATCGCCGTGATCGTGAACACTGCCAACCCCGTTCAGAACCTCTCCATCGAGCAGCTGCGCGGCATCTACTCGGGCAAGATCGCCAATTGGAGCGAGGTGGGGGGAGAGGATCTGCCCATTCAGCTCGTGAACCGCGATGAGGCCTCCGGTACGCGCGAGGCCTTCAAGTCCATCGTCATGGACGGGGAGCCCTTCGACCGCCGTGCCGCCGTACTTTCCGGTACCGGTCAGGTGCGCGACGTCGTAAGCCGCTCTCGCGGTGCCATCGGCTATATCTCCATGGGTTTTGTGGAGTCCGCCTACGCCGAGACCGAGGTTCGCGCCCTCAACGTGAACCACGTCGAGCCCCAGGAGAAGACCATCGCCTCCGGCGGTTATCCCATTTCCCGCGACCTGTACTTCTTCACCAAGGGCGAGCCCACGGGCGCCGCCGCCGAATACATCGCCTATGTCTTGTCCGATGAGATGGACGATCAGATTCGCGAGGCGGGTTTCATCCCGGTCTCGGATAACGCGGAAGGGGAGGGGGATGGCCGACGCTAAGAGTCCCGAGACGGCGCTCGCCGAGAACACCGGCGCCCGCAAGCGCGATCTCGCGCTCGTCTCGCGCAGCACCTACCTCAGGGAAAAGGGGCTGCAGTACCTGTTCTTCGTCTGCGCCTTCTTGGCCGTGGTAACCGTCCTGCTCATCTTCGCGTTCACGATGATGCAGGCCGCCCCGGTGTTCACCGACATCGGCCTGGCCAATTTCTTCAGCTTCACCTGGGCGCCCACCGAGGGCCGTTACGGCATCATGTCGCTCGCCGCGGGCACCGCCCTGGTGACGGTCGGCGCCCTCGTGATCGGCGTCCCGCTCGGTGTGGGCACCGCCGTCTACCTGACCGAGATCGCCTCCGCCCGTGTCCGCGCGCTCATCAGCCCCGCGGTGGACCTGCTCGCCGGCATCCCCTCGATCATCTACGGCTTTTTCGGCATGGTGATCATCCGCCCGTTCGTGGCCGATCTCACCGGCGGACTGGGCTTCGGCGCCCTCACCGCTTGGTTCGTGCTGGCCATCATGATCGTCCCGACCATCACCACCCTCACCATCGACGCGCTCAACTCCATTCCCATGGGCATTCGCGAGGCGAGCTTCGCCATGGGCGCCACCAAGTGGCAGACCATCTACAAGGTCGTGCTGCCCGCGGCCAAGTTCGGCATCGTCGATGCCGTGGTGCTCGGCATGGGCCGCGCCATCGGTGAGACCATGGCCGTCCTCATGGTCGTCGGCAACGCGCCCGTGATCCCCGAGTCCATCTCGAGCCCGGTGTCCACGCTCACGAGTCAGATCGCACTCGACATGAGCTACTCTTCCGGCCTGCATCGCACCGCCCTGTTCGGCATGGGCGTGGTGTTGTTCATCGTGTCCGCCTCCCTGGTGGGCTTCGTGCGCCTGCTGTCGAAGATGAGGAAGGGCTAGATCATGGCAGATAACATCGACATCCATGAGGCCGTCGGTGCCGACGGCCAGACCGAGACCTCGGCCCGGCGCATCAAGCGCGCGCTCGCGAATGGCAAGAAGGAGCGCATCTCCAAGAACGCCTCCAACAAAATCATGCTCGGCGTGTTCCGGCTGGCCGCCGCCATCACGACCCTCGTGCTCGTGGCCATCATCGCCTACGTGGTGATCAACGGCCTGCCGCATGTGAACCCCACGTTCATTTTCACTTGGCCTCACGGCGTCAATGCCGAGGGCGGCATCTGGCCCACCATCGTCTCCACCGTGTACGTGACGGCTCTCGCCATGCTCATCTGCACGCCCATCGCCGTGCTCGCCGCCGTGTACCTGGCCGAGTACGCCAAGCAGGGGCGTCTGGTGAACATCATCCGCTATGCGGCCGACACGCTGGCCTCCGTGCCCTCCATCGTCATGGGCCTGTTCGGCTACGCCCTGTTCGTCGAGGCGATGGGGCTGGGTCTTTCCATGATCTCGGCCGCCCTCGCACTCGCCTTGCTCATGCTGCCCATCATCATGCGCACCACCGAGGAGGCCATTCGCTCCGTACCCCGTTACATCCGCTGGGGCGCCTACGGCCTGGGTGCCACGAAGTGGCAGGTCGTAAGCAAGATCGTGCTGCCCTCCGCTTTCGGTCGCATCGCGACGGGCATCGTGCTCGGCATCGGCCGCGCCATCGGCGAGACGGCCGTGGTGCTCTACACCATGGGCCAGGCCGTCAACATGCCGTTCACGCCGTTCGACTCGGGCCGCCCCATGACCGTCCATCTGTACCTGCTGGCCAACGACGGCATCAACATGAATGCGGCGTATGGCACCGCCTTGCTGCTCATGGCCATCATCCTGGCCTTCAACCTGTTCGCCCGCTGGCTTTCCCGCAAAAGCAAGTAAGGAGCACCCGTGACTGTTTACCGTAACGCGCCCGAGGCCGCGCAGAGCGCCATCACCGTTTCCGACTTCAACTTCTGGTATGGAGATTTCCACGCCCTCACCGACGTCGACCTCAACATCGCCAAGAACAAGATCACCGCTTTCATCGGTCCGTCCGGTTGCGGCAAGTCCACCTTCCTGCGCTGTATGAACCGCATGAACGACCTTATCGAGGGAACGCGCATCGAGGGCGCCATGCAACTCGACGGCTCCGATATCTACGCCGAGGGCGTTGACCCGGTCGACTTGCGCCGTCGCGTGGGCATGATCTTCCAGCAGCCCAACCCGTTTCCCAAGTCCATCTACGAGAACGTCGCATTCGGGCCGCGCCTGCAGGGCGTGACCAGCAAGAGCGACCTGGATGACATCGTCGAGGAGTCCCTCAAGCGCGCCAATCTTTGGAAAGAGGTTTCCAAACAGCTCTCCAAGGACGGTCTCGCCCTCTCCGGCGGCCAGCAGCAGCGCCTGTGCATCGCGCGCGTGCTCGCCGTACAGCCCGACGTGCTGCTCATGGACGAGCCCTGCTCGGCCATCGATCCCACCTCCGTGCAGAAAGTCGAGGACCTCATGGTCGAGCTCGCGCCCGAGATGACGATCATCATCGTCACCCACAACATGCAGCAGGCCGCCCGCATCTCCGACTACACCGCATTCTTCTTGCAGGAGGTTGCCGGCGAGCCCGCCACGCTCATCGAGTACGGCAGGACCGACGACATCTTCACCACGCCCATGGACAAGCGCACCGAGGACTACATCACCGGACGCTTTGGTTAATGTGCGGAGCGCGCGGTGCACGTCGTATGTCACCGCCCGCACGCGTACCTGTTAAGGAGGCGCATATGCGCAAGCTCTTCTCCAGCCAACTCATCGAGGCACGCCACGAGATGCTGTCCATCTTCGAGGCCATCGACCTGACCCTCCACGATGCCGTCGAGGCCTTCGTGAACGACGACCGCGACCTCGCGCGCCGCGCTCAGAACAAGACTCTCAAAATCGACGCCCGGTGCGCTAACCTCGAGGCCGTCTGTTACAACTTGATCGCCACGCAGAGCCCGGTCGCCTCAGACTTCCGCCTGCTTCAGACGATCATCTATATCGACTTCAACCTGCAGCGCATGAGCGACAAGGTGCGCCGCATCGCCCGTGCGGCCAAGCGCAAGGTCAAAAACGACATCGAGCTCCCGCCGCAGATGGTCGCCCTTATCGAGGAGGAGGCGGCCAGCGTCTATCGCGTGCTGGGCGCCACCGCCTCTGCGCTTGTGAACAACGACCTCGCCACGGTCCTGACCTTGTCCGAAGAGGATGAGGCCGTTCATGGCGCATACCAGGAGTTCTTCCGCGTCTTCAATCGTATGGAGATCGTGGAGGCCGCCGATGACGCGCAGATGGATGATTTCCGCCGCACGGTCATGGTGTCGCGCTATTTGGATCGCGTCGCGAGCATTTCGATGGAGTGCGCGTACCGCCTCATGTTCCTGTTGACCGGCCAGCGCTGGAGCGCCGACGATATCGCCGAGGCCGATGAGGGGGAGCTCGAGAGCCTGCGCATCCCCTCCGGCGAAGGCGTGACGCTCGACCCCAAGTCCGACGCGCGCTTCGTATCTCACCTCGCGCCCGATGAGGTCGGCCACGACCTGGCGGCCCTCATCGCCGGGCTGGGGGAATAGGGCTGCGCAGATCGCTTCGCGCAGCTTGCTTGGTGATTCGGGGCAGGGATGCGGCGTCCGCCATGGCCGCCGCATCCTTGCGTTAGTATGGCGTATGACCGGGCGCCCGCGGCACCGCGGCCATGTCAGGCGGATGCGAAAGGATATGCGATGGAAGAGGATTACGGCGCTTTTATCGAGGATCGACGTGCGGAGATTTTGCAGCGCGTCGACGCGTCCCTCGCGGCGAGTGGCCGCACCAGGGACGATGTCGAGCTCGTCGCCGTCTCCAAGACCGTCGGCCTTATGCAGGTGCTCGCCGCCCTCGATGCCGGATATCGCGTATTCGGCGAGAACCGACCCCAGGAATTGCATCGCAAGCTCGAGGGCCTCGAGCTCGTCCAAGAGACGCGTCCCGTGCGCTTCGACATGATCGGCAACCTGCAGACGAACAAGATCAACGCCGCGCTCGGCCGTGTCGGCCTCATCCACTCGATTGGCACCATGCATTTGGCCGAGGCCGTGAGCAGTCGCGCGTTGCGCCGTCTGGACGCCGGCGAGCTGGCGGCCCCGCAGAGGGTGCTCATCGAGGTCAACGTCAGCGGTGAGGAGACCAAGGGCGGATTTGCGCCCGACGACCTGCGACGCTCGATGGATGGGCTGCAGAGCCTTTGTGGAATTCGGATCGAGGGGCTTATGACCATGGCTCCGCGTGGGGATAAATCCAGGGCACGTGCGTGCTTTGCCGGCTTGCGCGAGTTGCGTGACGAGCTTCGCGACTCGAGTGGGCTGGAGCTTTGCGAGCTGTCCTGCGGCATGAGCGAGGATTATCAGATCGCGCTCGAGGAGGGGTCCACCATCGTTCGCCTGGGGCGTGTGGTATTTGACCCATCCTTTGAAGTACTATAGGCAGGTACGCCCGCACACGGCGCAAGGAGAGGTATAACCGTGGGATTTATAGATGACATCAAGAGCCGCCTCGGCATGGCCCAGCCCGCCGCCGAGCCGTACGGCGACGAACCTTATGACGATTACTACGACGAGGGCGTAGACGGCGGCTACGAGGATTACCCCGAGGGCTACGGTCAACCCGCCCGGGATTCCTATCGCGGGTATGAGCCCCAGGAGCCCGGCAATGGCATGCTCGGCCAGACGCGTCGCGGCGAGGCCGAGTCCGTCGCCGTGTACACGCGCTCCGGTCAGCTGGTGGGGGAGGCGGACCGTCACGCGACGACCTACGCCCCTTCCGCCGAGCCCTCGTATCGTCCCGGCGCCTACGACACGCCCTCGAGTTACGCCCAGGCGCAGAGCCAGCGCGCGGCCCTGTCATCCGCGCCCACCCCGACTCCGCCGAGCAGCACCGAGGCCCGCGTGAGCGCGGTTTTGGAGGGCACGCCCCAGCTTCCGGCGTACGTCCTGCGCCCCGAGAGCTATGACGACGTCGAGACCGTTGTGCGCCGCGTGCGCACCCGCCAACCCGTCGCCCTCGTGTTCGCCGGCGTGCGCACCGAGGTCGCCAAACGCGTGCTCGATTTCAGCTATGGGTTCGCCTGCGGCTCCGGCGCCTCCGTGCGCGAGCTCGGCGACCGTGTGTTCATCGTCTTGCCGGCGGGGTGCGAGGTCAAGGAGACCGACCTTGCCAAGCTGCGCAAAGACGGCTATCTCAAGCAGTAGGAGCTGCCAACTCGTGAATGCCATCACCATCGCCCGCCTCGTTCGCACCCTGTTCGAGTTCTACAACTATCTGATTCTCGGGTATGTCCTGCTTTCGTGGTTCCCGATTCGACCGGGTAGCCTCATGGACGACATCGCCGCCGTCTTGAAGAGCCTCGTCGAGCCGTATCTCAATTTCTTCCGACGCTTCATTCCGCCATTGGGAATGATCGACTGGTCGCCGGTTGTTGCGATACTTGTGTTGAGTCTGCTCGAGAACTTCATTATCAGGCTAATATTGTAGGAACTGACGCAGAGCGGTCCTCGCCCCAAACCGGGGCTCCCCTCGCGCATGAAAGGATAACTATCATGGCCATCACTCCCGCTGACATTCAGGCGCAGACCTTCTCCGAGGCCAAGCGCGGCTACGACCCCGCTGAGGTCGACGTCTTCCTCGAGCAGCTCGCCTCCGAGGTCGACGCCATGCTCAATAA